>CAZNSL010000569.1:0-4522 GCA_964574975.1 uncultured Alcaligenaceae bacterium
GGGCCGGCCGGCGGCGCGCGGGGCGTGCGGTCGAGGCGCTGCGGTTCATGCAACGAACGCGGGCGCTGCGGGGGGGGCGGACCGGGGCGCTGCGTCGACGGCGGGGTGCCGGGCGTGCTATTTTCGCCGGATCGGCCAATCCGTACTGCGGGGAGACAAGAAAGGATGAAACGCCCGATCGAGTCCCGGAAATTCACCGTCAGGCCCGTCGCCGCGGCGGTCGCGCTGGCGACCGGCGCGGCGTGGGCCGCGCCGACGCCGAACCAGATGCCCGGTGCGGGCGTCGTTGCCGCGTCGAGCCTCGGCTCGGTGAATGCGGTCGGCACGCCGTACACCAACCTCCCGAACGGCGTGACCATCCCGCTCGACGGCAAGGTGGTGATCCGCTGGGGCGGACCGGGTGCACCGGCCGGCGAGGCGAACAACCCGCACGGCTTCAACCTCGGCGCGAATGCGTCACTGACGTTCACCGGCGTCGCGCCGGGGTCCTCGGTGCTCAACATCGACGCCAGCGGCAACCCCTCGCAGATCTACGGCCTGCTGCTGGCCGACTCGAAGGGCGGCTGGACCCCGTCGATGTTCATCGCCAACGCCAACGGCATCGTCGTCGGCGCCGGCGGCCGCATCGTCGCGCCCGAGGGCATCGGCCTCGTCGGCGCGAACCTCGACAACGCGACGTCGCGCAACGAGTTCGTCGCCAACAACGGCTGGGTCGTGCCGGCGCCGCAGACGCTGGGAACGTCCTATCTCTCGTTCGGCACGATCCCGGCGTCCGGCAACGTCGCCGTGGGCGGTCAGGTCAACGGCGACCTCGTGAACAACGTGCCGGCTCGGTACGTGCTGGTCGCCGGCAACAACGTCGACGTGCTGAACACCGGCAACCTGTTCGGCGTCCGGGTCGACATCCGCGCCGGGCTCGTGGCCACGGCGACGTCCGCCGCGGTCGCGGGGCTGTCCAACCAGACGGTCAACCGGCTGTGGAACGTCGACGCCGGCGGCTACGAGGCGTGCTGCTACGTCGGGCCGAACCCGGGCAACATGGCCATCGTGCCCGGACTCTCCGCCAACGTCACCAACGAGGGATCGATCTCGGTGGCGCCGCCCGGCGGCGGCGGTGGAATGCCTCCGACGCGGGTGCAGCCCGCCAACGGCGTCGCCCCGGCGGAGGGCCTGTTCATCCAGGCGGCCGGCAACGTGCGCAGCGGCGTCGCGGGCAGCACCAACGACCAGGTCGGGCTCTTCTCCGACTTCGGCATCCTCATCGACTCGTACCTCAGCACCAGCAAGGTCGAGCTCTACAACGTCGTCTCGGGCTACACGACCAACAAGACGCTGCCGTTCTTCCAGGTGAACTACTACGTGGGGGCGGCGACGGGCTTCGCGGACGTGACCCTCGACGCGCTCACGCCGGGGGTGCAGCCGTCGTCGGTCGCGACGACCGCCGGCGTCTTCATCCGCGGCGCGGACGTCGCCATCCGGTCGACGATCAATCATAAGGCTAACTCGGCCGGCGGCACGCAGGGCAACGCCGGGCTCTTC
This sequence comes from uncultured Alcaligenaceae bacterium, assembly GCA_964574975.1. Taxonomy (GTDB): domain Bacteria; phylum Planctomycetota; class Planctomycetia; order Gemmatales; family Gemmataceae; genus JAXMAS01. Next base: position 1,540 of record CAZNSL010000569.1, read on the forward strand.
ATCGAGGGTACGAAGTCGGTGGAGATCGCCGCGTCGATCGGTGCCGGGGCGGATGTCGTCGTCTCGTCGGGCGGGCCGCTGACGATCTCGGGCAACGTGCTGTCGGACACCAACGGCAGCAAGGGCGGCGGCATCTACGTCTTCAACTACGGCACCAACGCCCCGACGACGATCTCGGGCACGCTGACCGTGCCCTCGTCGTCGTCGTCCGGCATGCGGATCGAGACCCACGGCCCGACGACGGTCTCGGGCAGCCTCGTTTCGGGCAACGCCGTGTTCGTCGGCAACTACGGCACGGCTGCGGGCAACCACACGACCATCAGCGGCAGCATCGCGGCCGGCGGGGGCGTGCGCGTGTACAACGCGCTGTCGCCGGCGCAGAAGCCGCTGTCGGTGTCCGGCAGCATCACCGCGTACGGCGACGTCGACCTCGACAACTTCGGGGCGGCGGCCGGCAACACGACGACGATCGCGGGCTCGGTGACGTCGACCGGCGGCGATATCAACGTCCGGCACCACGGGCAGGCCACCGGCAAGCTGGTGGTGTCCGGCGCGCTGTCGGCGATCTACGACGTCAACCTGTTCAGCGACGGCCACGCGCAGCTGGGCGGCATGGGCATCACGGCGGGCGACAACATCAACGCGGAGGTGCTGGGCACGTCGCTGCTGATCGACGGGCCGTGGACCGCGGGCGACCACATCGGCGTGGAATCGCTGCTGGCGATGGCGAAGCTCACGCCGGCCGGCGTGCTGACGGCCCCCGACATCGACCTCATGGGCCTGTCGTTCATGGGCGTCAACGCGGCCGGCAATCCGTACGCGAACACGGGCGAGAAGCCGCTCGCGCAGATCGTCACCCACGACCTCGAGGTCGTGCTGACCGGCTCGATCAACGCGCCGGTCGCCGGCAACACCAACTGGCTGCTCAATTCGCTCGACTTCCTGCCGATGGCGGCGCCGACCCCGGCGTTCGTCGGCGCGGCGGCGGTGCCGCCGGTGCTGGTGAGCGTGTCCGCCGTGGGCGGCGGGTTCCAGGCCGTGAACCTGCGGGTGCTGGGCGATGCGATCGTGGACTCGGGGGCGACGTCGACGCCGTTCGTCAACGTGCCGCTGACGACCGGTGGACTGCCGGCCGGGGGAATCCAGGGCAACCTCGGCAGCCAGCTGATCCTGCAGGCGGACGGTTACATGCAGGTGCAAGGGTCGCCGACCGGGTCGCTGTTCGGGCCGCCGGTCGCGTTCCAGTGGCCGGGCGGCGCCGTGTTCAAGGCGGGGACGACGCTGCAGACGTTCGCACCGGTGTACAACGCCTACACGACGACGTCGCCGCCGTTCGGCGGGGTGTTCTTCGACGCGCCGTACATCGCGCTGGGCGGCTATCTCGCGACCAGCGGCACGGCGTGGGCGAACTTCAGCTCGCAGCCGGTCAGCGGGGATCCGGCCGTGTTTCAGATCCGGCAGACCTCGCCGACGTCGTTCGGGTTCGAGGCGACGACCGCGTTCGTGAAGAACGCGTACTCGAGCACGGTGACCGGCGGGGCGGTGTGCACGACGACCGGCCCGACGACCTGGGCGGCGTGTCCGTAACGCGGCCCGTAACAATCTCGTTCGACGCAGGCCTTAGAGGGCGCCCGAGGCGCGCCCTCGAGGCTTGTCGCGCCGGCGGGCGCGACGGGGTCGGCCGCCGGCTTGTTGCGGTTTTTGCCACGGTCGGGCGCGCCGCGGCCGGCGGCGCGAGCCGCCATGGTGTCGATCGGAGGGCGGATGTGGTAAGTTCCAAGGGTCCGTCCATCCTGCCTACGGGGAGCACCGCCGACATGAAGAACCGCCAGAACGAGTCGCAGAAGTTCATCCTCAAGCCCGTCGTTGCCGCCGTCGCGCTGGCCACGGGCGCCGCGTGGGCCGCGCCGACGCCCAACCAGATGCCCGGCGCGGGCCAGTTCATGGCGGCGAGCCTCACCGGCGCCGTGCAGATCAACGGCGGCGGCGCCGTTCCGCTGAACACGACGATCACCGGCCTCGTCAACGGCGCGCGCATCGACGTCGCCGGCAAGGTCGTGCTGAACTGGGGCGTGACCTCGGTCGTCGACCCGGCCAACCCGCACGGCTTCAACCTCGGCTCGAACGCGACGCTGTTCTTCGGCGCGGACCCGGGGTTCGGCCTCCCGGCGGTGCTCAACGTCGACGTGTCGGGCAACCCGTCGCAGGTCTACGGCAACCTGATCTCCACGGCCGCGCCGTGGGCGGGCTGCGTGGTCTGCACGGCGGCGCCGGCGATCTTCCTCGCCAACGCCAACGGCATCGTGGTCGGCGCGGGCGGGCGCATCGTCGCCCCGACCGGGGTCGGCCTCATCGGCGCCAACATGAACACGGCGCTGGCGCGCAACGAATTCACCGGCAACAACGGCTGGCTGATCCCGGCCGCGCCGGCGTACGGCAACTCGTACATCAGCTTCCCGGACGTCACGACCACCGGCAACATCAGCATCGCCGGCGCCATCAACGGCGACTTCGTGCTGAACAAGCCGGCGCAGTACATCCTGGTCGCCGGCAACAACCTGGACGTGCTGAACACCGGCAACCTGTTCGGCGTGACGGTCGAGCTCAACATGGGCGTGACCGGCTCGTCGCAGCTGCAGAACGTCGCGGGTCTCTCCAACCAGACGGTCAACCGGCTGTGGGACGTCGACTCGGGCGCGTTCGAGTCGTGCTGCTTCATCGGCCCGCTCTACGGCGACCTCAAGCTCACCGCCAGCGGCACCGGCAACGTGACCAACGAGGGCTCGATCTCGGCGGCGGGCACGGTCGTGAACGAGTGGATCACGATCCAGGCCAAGGGCAACGTGCGCAGCGGCATCGCCGGCAACACGAACAACCAGGTCGGCCTGTTCTCCGACCAGGGCATCTACATCGACTCGTACTCGAACACGAGCAAGGTCGAGCTGTACAACGTGGTGTCGGGCTACACGACCAACAAGACGCT
>CAZNSL010000570.1:0-4522 GCA_964574975.1 uncultured Alcaligenaceae bacterium
TAACCCCAAGGTGGCGGCCTGATCCGGGCCTCGGCAACACTGGGTGAACTCCAGGAACTCCACTCTTGACGCGGCCGCCTGTGTGGCCCGACAATCAAATAGTCCCACAGTCCGCCGCATGCCCCCGACGGGAGTTTCTCGCATGATTCGCGCGGCCGTCATTGGCGTTGCGCTAGCCACACTCGCTCCGCCAGCCCGTGCCGACGAACCGCACCTGGAGTTCGCTCGCGCCCTGCGGGTCAACGGAATGGCCGACCTAGCAGTCGATTACCTCGACCGACTGTCCAAGAACCCGCCGGCCAAGCTCCGGGCCGTCCTGCCACTGGAACTAGCCAAAGCGCGTCTCGACTTGGCCATCCTCGAAGGCAACGACCGCAAGCGCAACAAACAATTCGAGGCCGCACGAAGTGCATACAGTGCTTTCCTGGCGGCCAACGCCGATAGCCCGCTCGCGAGCGAGGCCCGGCTCGACCTGGCTCGGCTGACGACCCTTCAGGGCAAGCAACTGCTCGCCCAGGCCCGTCGCACCGAGGACAAAGCCGCCCGCCGCGATCTGGTCGCCCGCGCCCGGCCGTTGTTCGGTGAGGCAGCCGTCAAGCTCGCCGAGGCGGCCCGCGCCATCGACGCGCAAGTGGCCCAACTCGGCGACCCCGCAACCGATGAGGGTCGGGCTCTTAAGGAATCGCTCAGTCGCGCTCGTAAGCAGGCAGCGCTCGAAACGGCCATCAACATTCTCAACCAGGCGATGGCGATGCCCGACAACTCGTCCGCCGCGATCAAGGACCGGGCGCGGGTCATCAACCGGGCGCTCGACGAACTCGTGAAGGTCCACGCCGCAGATAAGGACGGCACCTTCGGGTGGCTGGCATCCGTCTGGGCGGGCCGCTGCAACGAGGAACTGGACAACAAGACGCAGGCCGTGACTCTGTACGAAGCTGCCGCCAAACAGGACGCTCCGGCTGCCGCCGAGGCGTCCCGCCTCGCGCGATTCTGGCTGCTACTGATGAAGTTCCGGGACATGGCCTCGCCGAAGCGGACCGAAATCCTCAAGGAGGTGATCGACGGCTGCGAGCGCTGGCTGAAGGACCACGCGAGTTCGGTCAACACCTCGGAGGGGTACGGTGTCCGCTACCTGTTGGCCAGCGCGTTGGACGAGCAGGGGCAGGTCGGAGTCGTCCGCGACGCCAAGGGTATGACGCAGCGGGTTACGCCCAATGGCCGCCAAGTACTGTTGCGGGCCGAGCGGTTGCTGAAGTCGCTGGCCCAGAGCGAGAACGAGTACACCGAACGGGCCGCCAGCAAGCGGGCCAGCATTCTCGTTGCCTTGATGGCCGAGCGCGCCGGAGGGCCGGTCGCGCGGTTAGAAACGTTCGAGGAGTGCTATCTGGCCGCCCAGGTTGATGCGTGGCAAGCCACCCAGGGCCAATTACCGGCCGACGAGAAGGCGAAGCGTTACGCACGAGTGATCGCGGCGCTGGACCGCGGCCTGTCGCTAACCGGGCACAACGACTCGCCGCGTGACATCGCCGACGCTCGGGTCATGCTCGCATACGCCTACCTCGTCCGCGGTGACGTTTATTCGACGGCGGTCCTCGGCGAGTGGATCGGCAAGTCGGGCGCAACCGAGGCACGGGCGGCCGAGGCCACGGCCTACGCGCTTCAGGCATACACCGCGATTATCGCCCAGGACCGCGAGCGAGCGGCGTCGGAGGACGAGGTCAAGACGGACCAGCGCCGCCAGCGGGCGCTGGCCGAGTATATGGAGAAGACCTGGCCGGAGGAGCCGGTGACGGATTATGCCCGCTACCAGCTCGCCGCCATTTTGCAGCAGGAGGGGCAGGTCGTCGAGGCGCTGGCGATGCTGGCTCGCATTTCGCCGTCGTATCCCGGCCTGGCCTCTGCAAGGTTCCTCCAAGGGTCGAGCGCGCAACGGGCGCAAGGCCGCGACGTGAAGCTGCCCGAGAGCGAGAAGAAGGCGTTGCTCAAACAGGCCATCGCCGACCTGGAGCAGTTGCCGAAACCCGTCGTTGGAGCCAGCGAGGAATCGACCCTTTCCGCGTGTATGGCGAAACTACAACTCGGCAATCTGTACCTCCTCGACGAGTCGGATACCACGGCGTTCGCGAAGGCCGAGAGCCTCGGTCGGACGTTGGCCGAGTTGTTGCCGAAGCTGTCGCTCGACAAGTCGTTCGCGCCGCAGGTAGTAGCTGAGGCGGCGAAGTTGCAACTCGCCGGCACGCTCGGCCGTGCGAACCAACTCTACAAGGCCGAAAAGTCCGGCGAGGGCGACAAGCTGCTCGCTCCCCTGTACGAGCGCGTCCGGGGCGAGGTCTCCGGGAAGCCACCGGAGCATGTTTCGGAGCCGTGGTACGCTGGCTACCGCGAGGTTCAGGTGCAAGTGTTGCTCCGTGTGCTGCGGGCAGCTATCGAAGCGAACCGGCCGGGAGACGCACAACGGGCGCTGGGTTTGGTCGAACGGGCACTCAAGTCGGGTGGCCAACTTGGCGCGACGGCGAACGACCGCTTCCTGCGCGTCGTCGCCGACCTGAAAAAGGAAGCCGAAGCATACAAGGCGCCGAGCGAGGCCGCCAAGCGCGAGCGGCTGGAACTGGGCCTGGCATCGTTCCTCGACGAGATGGCCAAGGCGAAGGATATGCCCGACAATGTGCGGGCGTTCCTGGCGCAAGCCTACGCCAGTTTGGGGCGGCACGACCAGGCGGCGGACGTGTTGGCCGCGATCCGACCGCCGACGAAGCCCGACGACGAAGACGGCAAGCGGTTCTACCAGTTTGCCCGGTTATCGCTGGCGAAGGAGTACCGGCTGGCGAAGCAGTTCGACAAGGCCGCCGCCGTTTTGGGCGATATCCTCAAGGATTGGGGGAAGTCGAACCTGGACGTACGGGCGGAGCGCGTCTTTCTGCTGGAGGACATTCCGAATCTCAAGTCCGCCGTCGCGGACTGCCGGCAGATTCAGCGAGCACTCAAGAAGGACCGCGAAGCCTACGACGACGCAGTGCGGACGGCACGAACGGCCGAGAACGAGATGCGCAACGCCAAGACTGACGCCGAACGCGAGGCGGCCGCGACCAAACTGAAAACCGCGCAGCAGGCGAAGAGTCTCGCCCAGGCCATGCGCGAACGCTACTGGCAATTCTACGCCTACGAGCTTCGTATCGTCCTGAAGAGCGGCAACCTGCTCACCGACACCGCCGCGAAGGAGAAGCGCATCGCCGACGTGGCTGGGGCGATTCGTAAGTTCGAGGACGGTCAGGACGACTACGGCGGCGGCGAGACGAAACAACTGCTCGCTGCAATGATCGAAAGCGACCCGCTTTTGCGAAGGAAGTACGTTGAGGCCGGCGGCAAAAAACTATTACCTTCGGACTCCTGACGCGGTGGCACACAGTGTTTCGGCAAACTTCAAGGATTTCCATGCGACTGACGACTCTCACCCTCGTTCTCGGCCTGGTCGTGGCGGCAGGCACGGCACCGGCCCAGGACCGCGTCAAGTACCGTGAACGAGGCTCCAAAGGCGGCGACGCGACGGCGACCGGCAAGGTCGAGAGCGAGTCGATTGCCGGCATCAAGGTCGGCAATAAGTCCATCGCCAGCGGCGATATCCTCGAAGTCCATTACGACGTGCCGGGCGAACTCAAGCTCGACTACAATCGTGCTCTCGGCGAGGAGGCGAAAAGCCCGGTTGGCGCGATCAAGGAGTTCGAGGCGCTCCTGCGCCAGCCGCGGGTGAAGGAATCGAAGTCGCTGCGGCGACACATCGAGTATCGAATTGCGACGATCGCCGCCGGCCGTGCCGACGATTCCGCCGAGGCGTTGCAAAAGGCGATCGATGTACTCGCCAAGTTCCGCAAGGACTACCCCGACTCGTGGCAATTCGTGCCGGCGACGCGACTGCTTGGTCGACTGTTAACGGCCAAGGAGCCGCCGGACCCGGCTGCGGCCCGTCGGGTCTTCGAGGAGTTGGCGGCCGCTAAGGACGCGCCGGCCGACGTGCGGCAGGAGAGTACGTATCAGGTCATCGATCTGCTGCTCCAAGCGGGTCAGGTCGATGAGGCGCGGGCGAAATTGAAGACGCTGCCAAGGTCGGACCTGCGGGTGCAAGTCTACGAGATTGGCGCAAGGGGTGGCGACCCAGCGACCGTCATCAAGGACCTCGACGCGTTGATCGAGGCGACCAACGACGTGGGACTGAAGGCGGCGGCGTACAACATGCTGGGCGACGTGCTGCGGCGCGACCCGAAGACGAAAAAGGACGCGCTCTACGCCTACCTGAAAGTCGAACTGCTCTACAAGCAGGACCCCGCACAGACGCAGAAGGCCGTGCAGCGCATCGCCGAGTTGTTTGCGGAACTGAAGGACGAGGACCGGGCGAAAAAGTACCGCGACAAGGCACGGGGGAAATAATGCATTCACCAGGGAGTCACGGAGGGCACAGAGGAAGACCCATTTAAAATTCGAGAACCGAATTAGGTATTCCTCTGTGCCCACTGCGACTCCGGGGTGA
>CAZNSL010000571.1:0-4521 GCA_964574975.1 uncultured Alcaligenaceae bacterium
CGATAGATCAATCGGGCACGGGCGGCCGTCAGTTCCAGGTCGACGGCGGCCGTCACATCGGTCAGGTGAGCCTTCTTGGCCTGCCAGGTGATGACGTGGCCGGTGCGGGTAATGCGCACGGTCAACTCGTAGTCGTCGCGGCGGACGGTGCGGCTAGCGAGCGTATCGAATAGTTCCGGGTGCAGCGGTTGGTCGTACAGGTGGAATACGAGTTCGCCGACTTGGGGTCGAAGGTCGGTGGTATTCACGGCGCGCTCCCGGCGTCGATACGGTCCCGGTTCATACCGCGGGATTATAGCAACGCTGTGGCCGCCCACAATGGCGGAATGGGCCGACGCCCACGCCGCGCAAGTTCCACCATCGACACGGTTCCCTGATGTCGCTATCGTTGCCGCAGTCTGCCTCACCCGCCGGGTTCCATTGGAACTGGCGGGGCGGTGCAATATGGTGAAGTGTAGGCCACCGGATGGACGCAAGGAGTTGCACGCGCATGGCCAGTGATGCATTGGCACCGGACGACAGCGGAACGCCCGCGACGGCCCGCAAGGTCGCACTCGCCGGCTTGGCGCTCGCGGTATTCGGCGTGGGCCTGAACCTCGGTCTCGCTGCCGGCACGACCATTGACCCCGCCCCGTCCGACTCCTCGGCTGCGCTGACTGCGGCACTGGCGGCACTGGCGGTTGCCATCGTCGGCGCGCTTGCCGCCGGCTGGGCCGTGTCGCGCAGCCCGTCGGATGCCACGACGTTGGCAACCGCCGGGTTGACGGCGCTGGCCGCGCGGTTTGCCACCCACCCGGATTGGGACTCGATCCGCCTGTTGTTCCAGGTGATGACCGGTGTGGCCCTGGCCGCTTCGGCTGTCGTCCTGTTGCCGCGGCCCGCCCGTTGGGGAGTGGCGAGTGCGCTGGTCCTATTCCACTTCAGCGGCGTCCTGTCGGCGATCACTTCGCCGCCGCCGACGCCGTGGCTGACCAGCCAGTTGTGGGTGCGCCTGTTCCGCCCGCACCTGGAGTTCTGCTACACGAACAACGCCTATCAGTTCTATTCGCCCGAACCCGGCCCTGCCAACGTGATATGGTTCAGCATCACCGGTGTGGACGGTCAGGTCCGCTGGGTTAAGTTGCCGGAGAAGCGTGCGCCGCTCGACCCGTTCCAGGTGGAGTATTACCGTCGGCTGTCGCTGACGGAGCGGGTCAATTCGAACGAAAACCTGGCGAACGGCCCGCCGCCGGAGGTCGTGCAGCGACGGATGTCGATGGCCGCCGTGTATCCGCTTCACCCCGAAGCTGGGATGCCGCAACAGTATCGCATGCCCGATGAGAATGCGCGACAGTTCCTCGCCAGCTACGTCCGCCACATCGCCGACACCTACGGCACTGGCCGCATTGGCAGCGATCAGCAACCGGTCCCCGTCAAGTCGATCAAGGTCTACCTGGTGCAGCACCGGATGATGGACCAACGACAGTACTCTCGGCACGTCGATCCGTACGCGAAGTGGACCTATCTGCCGTTCTTCCTCGGTGATTTCGAACCGTCCGGGAAGCTGATCGACCCGACCGACCCGATGCTCTACTGGATCGTGCCCATCCTGCGTGAGGAGAAGCCGGGAGGCAAGGCCGAGGTCCGCAACTACGTCGAACTGCACGCCGGCAGCGATCCGTTTATGAACTAGTCAGTGGTCCGTGGCTATCAGTCGCCGATCGGGATCGCGGACTGAGTACCAACGACGAATGACCGAGACGCGAGGATGCGACGATGGGCGAAGCGATTGCCGAGAGGCTCCGTGGAGCGTGGCGGGCGTGGACGAACTTCTGGTTCCGCCCGGCCGACCCGACGCCATTGTGCCTAATGCGCATCGTCGCCGGTCTGCTGACCCTGTACGTCCACGTTTCCTACAGCTTCGACCTTCAGGCGTTCTTCGGCCCGAAGGGGTGGTACGAGCGGCCGATGGCCTTGCGTGCCCTGCGCGAGTTCCCCAACCTCGTCCTGCCCAAGGACTGGGAGGGGCTTTCGATGAACTTCCGCTTCCCACCCTACGTCGAGATGCGGAAGGCGGTGCGCGAGTTCGTGACCAATCTGGCGGAACGGCCCGCGGCCGGCGAGAAGGTATTGAACCTGCTCGGAGCTATCGCGGCTGCCCCCGAGGACCGCATGGCCGTCATGGCGTTCATGCAATACCTGCCATCGGGTCAGGCGGGCGAGGAAAAGCTCCAGCGCATGGTGGACGGTAAGGTCGATGAAGGCGAACGGCTGCCAGAATTCTTCCTGCGCCAGCCCAAACCCGGTCGGGAGAACCTGCGCGAGGACATCTTGCGGTTCCGCGCCAGCCTACCGGCGGATAAGGCCGTCACCGACCACATCTACACCGTATTGACGAACTACAACGACCGCGACATCGCTGCGCTTCGCCGCCTCGTCCTTGGAGCCGATGCCGCCGGTGTTTCCAGTCCCAGCGACCGCGTCGCCAGCGGTTCCGGCAAGCCCTGGACGGGGCTGGCCAACATGACGCCCGACGAGCGCCGCCGCTACCTCGACTACGTCGAACACTGGGGTGTCGGGCCGGAAATGGCATACGTGCAGGGGCACAACTACTACTCGCCTTTCTTCCATACGCAGACGGCCGGCGCGACGGCGGCAGTCCACGGACTGCACCTGCTGGTCATCGTGCTATTCACGGCCGGGTTCCAGACGCGACTCACGTCGGTGCTTGCGTGGCTGGCCGGACTGGCCTACTACCAGCGCAATCCACTGGTGCTGTTCGGCCAGGACACGATGATGAACCTGTGCCTTTTCTACCTGATGTTAGCCCCCTGCGGGGCAGTTTGGTCTGTCGATGCCTGGTTGGCCCGGCGGCGCGGCACCTACCGCGGCCCGGTCCCGTCGGTGTCGGCCAACTTCGCCACGCGAGCCTTGCAGGTGCAGTATTGCCTGATGTACCTGTCGGCGGGCCTGTCGAAGCTTAAGGGCCAGTCGTGGTGGAGTGGCACCGCGCCATGGTACACGATGACCAACCCGGAGTTCAGCCCGCTGTACATCCAGCCCTACGTCGATTTCCTGAGCTGGCTGTGTCAGACAGAGAACCGCTGGCTGTGGGAGACGTACATGAGTTCCATCGTCGTCTTCACGCTGGTGTTGGAAATCGGTTTCCCGGTCCTGGTCTGGACGCGCCTACGGCCAATCTTCATTGCCGGGGCGATCCTGTTGCACCTTGGCATCGCCGTCTACATGGGGCTGATCGTGTTCAGTCTGTTCATGATGGTGCTGCAACTCTGTTGGATGACGCCGACAGCCGTGAAGCGAGTCTTCGGCGAGCCGTAAGGCCGGAGCGTGCCTTCGTTTCGGCCCGCGATAGGATAACGCGACGACCATTCCCTCACGGAGACGCCATGCGAATCGACCATATCGCCTTCCGCGTGAAAGACCGACGGGCCACCGTTCGCTTCCTCTGCGACGCGCTCGGGTACAAGGTGCAGCAGGAATTCCCAGTCATTTTCGACGAGGCCGGACACGACCGGGCGATGTGTACTGCCCTTGAACCGCCCGAGAAACTCGAGAGCGAATTGCCGTGGATAGCTACCGTTCCCGGTAGCGACCAGGAGTACCACGTCCCGCCGGAAATCTTCGTCTCCGAGGGGACGCCGGGTAGTATCGTGGACGAGTGGGTTGCGAAGCACGGCCCCGGCATCCACCACATCGCGATTCAGGTCGATTCGGTCGAGGACACCAAGGCCGAGTGGGAGCGCCAGGGCTGGGCCGAATTCTCGACGGAATACCCACTTCAGTGCGAGGGCTTGACGCAGGTGTTCACGAAACCGAGCGAACTGACGGGTGTGATCTTCGAGTTCATCGAGCGAGGCGTCCACGGTTTCTGCAAGGAGAACGTCAAGGCGCTGATGGAAAGCACCACGGGCGACTGACGTCCGGACGCCCTCAATCCTCACGGACGCTCACGAAAAGCGGCAAAAAGTCCTTGACAGTGCCTCGTGCGGGCATCACAATGATATCGCGGTTGGAGGGAAGCACGCACCCGCCGGCCGCGACGACCTCTTCTCATCTTGCCTCGCGGGGCGGCGTTCTGCCATCCCGCGAGGCGTCTTTGTTTTCGGGCGCCATGAGTGCACGCAACTTCCACGTCCAGGGACATCGTGGCTCGAAAGCCACGAACGACGAGAACACCCTCGTTGGCTTCCGTGCGGCTCTGCGGGCCGGGGCTGACTCTATCGAGACGGACCTGCACCTGACGGCCGACGGCGTGCCGGTTCTGATCCACGACCCATACCTGACGGCCGACCACCGGCACGAGGTCCATTCGCTAACTTACTCGTCGCTACGGGGCATCGCCGGTGCCCGGATGCCGCCGCGGCTCGACGACTTTTTCGCATTCGTCACTGCGTTTGGTGGCCAAGCCCTCCTCGATCTGGAGTTGAAAGCGTACCCCTACCGCGGCGCGGTTCGCGGTCAGACGTCGGCCCGGTTGGAAGAGGCCGTGCTGGCCTGCGTCCACCGGTTCAATGTCGCCGA
>CAZNSL010000572.1:0-4521 GCA_964574975.1 uncultured Alcaligenaceae bacterium
CGATAGCCGCCTCGATGCCTTCCATTTCCAGTTTGGCCATCCCGATCACCCCGAGCAAGGACCGCGCGCGGGCCAGGGACCGATTCCCCACCGCCTCACTCCCGTCTAGCGCACCTCGATATGTCCCGACTTGATCTGGAGCAGTGTCGCTTCAATTGCCCTGGAATACCGGCTTCTGCTTGGCCACGAAGGCCTCATAGGCACGTTCGTAGTCGGCGGTCTGCATGCAGATCGCCTGCGCCTGCGCTTCGGCCTCGATCGACTCGTCGATGCCCATGTTCCACTCCTGGTGAATGCATTTCTTGGTCATGGCATTGGCAAAGGTCGGTCCCGCCGCGAGCGCCTGCGCCATCGCTTGCGCGTCGGCCAGCATCGCGTCGGGTTCGCAGAGCCTGTTGTAGAAACCCCAGCGCTCGGCCTCGGTGCCGTCCATCGCCCGGCCGGTATACAAGAGCTCCGACGCGCGGCCTGCGCCGATGATGCGGGGAAGCATGTTGCATGCGCCCATGTCGGCGCCGGCAAGGCCAACGCGCACGAACAGGAACGCCACCTTGCTTCGGGCGGTGCCGAGGCGCAGGTCCGATGCCATCGCCAGTATCGCCCCCGCGCCCGCGCAAATGCCGTCGATGGCCGCCACGATCGGCTGCGGACATGCCCGCATTGCCTTCACCAGATCCCCGGTCATGCGGGTGAAGGCGAGCAGCCCGGCCATGTCGTCGTCCCGCTGCATCTCGACCAGCGGGCCGATGATCTCGTGCACGTCGCCGCCGGAGCAGAAATTGCCACCGGCCCCCGTGATGACGATGTTGGTGATGTCGCTGCAATAGACGAGGTCGCGAAAAGTGTCGCGCAGCTCGGCATAGGATTCGAGCGTCAGCGGATTCTTGCGCTCGGGCCGGTTGAGGGTGATGGTCGCGACCTTGCCGTCGCGCTGCCACTGGAAGTGCCGCGGCCGGAAGTTCGAGAAGTTCACACCGACCGGGTTGAAGCGGGTGGCGGTTGCTGGTGCTGGCATGTGGATCGTCCTTGTCTGATGAGCGGAGAAACGCCGCAAGCCCGGCCGGGCAAACCCCTCGCCTCGTTCAGCCAGCGAAAGTGAGACCGCCGCTGACGCTCAGCACCTGGGCCGTGACGTAGCTCGACTTCTGCCCGGCGAAGAACACGATCGCGTCCGCGATCTCCTGCGGCTTGCCCAGCCGCCGGAAGGCGATCGCCCTGACGAACGCATCCTTCAGCTTGTCGGAACGGGTATCGAGCAAGGGCGTGTCGGTCGGGCCGGGGCAGACGCAATTGACGCAGACGCCCTGCCGCGCGACTTCACGGGCGAGCGATTTGGTGAAGGCGATCATGCCGCCCTTGGCCGCCGCATAGGCGGTCTCTCCCGTCGAACCGACGCGGCCGGCGTCGCTCGCGACGTTGACGATATGGGCATTGCCGGCGGCGATGATCGACGGCAGCAGCGCCTGGGTCAGGTGCAGCGAGCCGGTCAGGTTGCCGGCGATGACCTTGTCGAGATAATCGGGCGGCGTTTCCACGAATGGATGGACGGCGCTGAAACCGGCAGCGTTGACCAGGATGTCGATCCTGGGATGTCGCTCGGTGACGGCCGCAGCGCAGCGGCGGACGGATGCGCTGTCGGTGAGGTCGATCGGCTCATACTCGACATCGAGATTGCTGCGCCGCGCCTCCTCGGCGAGCGCCCTGCCCGCCGTCTCGTTGATGTCGGCACAAATCACCCGCGCACCGTTGCGCGCCAGCTCCATTACGGTCGCCCTGCCGATTCCCGAGGCGCCTCCGGTCACCAGTGCGATCTTGCCCTCGAACTCCATGTCGCGTTCCTCCTGTCGTTGGTCAGACCCGCGCGCCCGCGACGAAAGCGCCGACGCGCTCCCGCGTCTCGGCGTCGGTCTGAAGCTCGCGTGTCAATTCCAGTTCGTCGCCATAGCCGCCGCGGTCGGGTACCGCCGCGGCGGCCACACACCGTTTGGCAGCCTTGAGCGCGGCTGCCGGCAACGCGGCGATCCGCCCAACAATTTCCGTCGCTCGCCCCGCCAGTTCCGCCCGCGGACAGGCCCATTGCACGAGCCCGAGCCGCTCCGCCGTGATCCCGTCCACGGCTTCCGCGCCAAGGATCAATCGACCGGCAAGTCCGCGGCCGACAAGGCGCGTTAGCCGCTGCGTGCCGCCGGCGCCGGGAATGAGACCGAGTTTCACTTCGGGCAGGCCGAGCTTCGCTTCGGCAGCCGCGATCCTGAGATCGCAGGCCAGAGCAAGCTCGAAGCCACCGCCGAACGCAGCACCGCCGATTTCGGCGAACGTGACCTGCGGCAGCGATGCGATCCGCGCATAGAGCCGCTGGATCGAAGCGACATAGGCAAATGCGCGGTCGGGACCGTCGGCCGCCTCGAAACGCAGGCGCATCTCCTTGAGGTCGGCGCCGGCACAGAACACCTTCTGGTCGGAGCGCAGATGCAGCACCTTCCAGTCGCCGCGCGCCTCAAGCCGTGCAATCTCGCGCGAAAGCCCCGATAGCCAGGCCTCACTGAGGGCATTGACCGGCGGCGAGCCCATGGTCAGCGTTGCGATCCGGTTCGCCACCGAGGTCCGGAACATGGTGGTTTCGGCTTCCAGCGCGGCCGTCACGACTTGAGCCCGCTCATTTCGCACGCCGACGGGACACCTCGTCAAGGCGGGCGTCGTGCGTATCGAAATGATCCGTGAGCCAGCCATCGAGCCGCGTCGCAAGGTCGTCCCGGCCTTCCTCCTCGTTGCGGTCGAATTCGGCAACCAAGGTCCTGACGTCGTCGAGTAAACGCTCGTAATCCTCCTTGTGCTCCGGAAGCACGTCGTAGCCACGCTCCCGCATGTAGCGCTCTTCACGGACGAAATGCTCGGTGATCGCGTTGATCAGTCCTCCGAAGAACGTCGCGACGGCCTGAGGGTCTTCTTCCACCATCAACTGGTCGTAGAGCCGGTTGATCCGCTCGACGAGCGCCTTGTGCTCATCGTCGACCGACTTCGCTCCGACACTGTAGTCGTCCCTCCACGGCACCAGGATCATGACGATTCTCCTCGATCCTATCGGTCGCCACCATTGGCCATTCCATTGTGGTCGCGGAGCATGAAACGCTGGATCTTGCCAGTCGCGGTCTTCGGCAGACTGTCCACGAACTCTATCCAGCGCGGATACTTCCACGGCCCGATGGTGCGCTTTACATGCACCTTGAGCTCGTCATACAGCGCCCGGCCGACGTCCTGATCCCAGCCATCCCTCAGCACCACGAAAGCCTTTGGCTTGACCAGATTGTTGTCGTCCTCGGCAGGCACGACCGCGGCTTCGAGAACGCCGGGGTGAGTGGTCAGGGCATCTTCGATCTCGAACGGAGATACCCATATGCCGCTCACCTTGAACATGTCGTCGGTGCGTCCACAGTAAGTGTACACCCCGTCCGGCCGACGCGTGTACTTGTCTCCCGTGCGGGTCCATTCGCCCATGAAGGTACGGCGCGACTTCTCCCGCTGATTCCAGTATCCGGCTGCGGAAGATTCGCCCTTGACGAGAAGCTCGCCAATCTCGTTGTCGGCGACGTCCTGCGCATTTTCATCAACCAGCCTGAGCTTGAACCCGTCGACCGGCACGCCCGACGTTCCGTACTCGACGGCGCCGGGAAGATTGGTCAGGAAAAGGTGACCCATCTCGGTCGAGCCAACGCCGTTCACGATGTCGAGGCCGAAGCGCTGCTTCCATGCGATACCGACATGCGAGGGCAGCGGCTCTCCGGCCGAGAAGCAGAGCCGCAGCCGGCTGGACATGTTCTCCGGCTTGCATTCGGGATCGGCAAGAATGGCCGCATAGAGTGTCGGCACCGCAAAGAACATGGTCGGCTGATAGGCCCGCAGCATCTCGAACACGGTTTGCGGTGTCGGCCGCTCCGGGTAGAACACCGACGTCGCTCCCACCCACATCGGACAGATCATGGCGTTGCCGAGGCCGTAGGCAAAGAACAGCTTTGCGGCCGAGAAAACCACGTCAGTCTCGCGATAGCCGATGCGCTGCTGGCCCGCGCTCTGCGCCATGATCCTCGGACTCGAATGCACGTGCATGACGCCTTTCGGCATCCCCGTCGTGCCCGACGAATACAGCCAGTAGGCGACCTCATCGGCCACTGTCCTGGCCGGCGCCGAACCTTCGTTCTCGGCGGCAAGCAGCGAGTCCAGCCGCGGCAACGATGCCGGACCTCCGCCCACGACGACGATGCCCTTGAGCCCCGGCAGGTCCCTGGCCGCCTCCTGCACATCCGGCAGCAGCGCCGCGGACACGAAAACCGCCTTGGCGCGCGAATCCTCGAACAGGTAGCGATACTGGTCCACCGTCAGCCGCGTGTTGACGAGAACCGGAACGACGCCGGCGCGAATGGCACCCCAGAACAGGATGGGAAACTCGACCGTGTCGAGAAGAACCAGCGCGATCCTGCTTTCCGGCTCGATCCCCATGCGCGCCAGCATCGGGCCGATCCGCGC
>CAZNSL010000573.1:0-4512 GCA_964574975.1 uncultured Alcaligenaceae bacterium
TATGGGTTCGACGGAGTCGTCTGCACCGACTGGGGCCTGATCACCGATCATGTGGCCGGCGGCAAGCTCATGAAGGCGCGGGCCTGGGGCGTCGAGCATCTCTCCGAACTCGAGCGGCTCGAGAAGGCCATCGACGCCGGCGTCGATCAGTTCGGCGGCGAGGCGTGCCCCGAGCTGGTCGTCGAGCTGGTGCGCGGCGGCCGGATCTCCGAGGCCCGCATCGACCAATCCGTGCGTCGGCTGCTGCGCGACAAGTTCCGACTTGGTTTGTTCGATCACCCGTACGTCGACGCCGACGTGGCCGAGCGCACCGTTGGGCGCGCCGACTTCCGCGCGGCCGGCGATCTGGCGCAGCGCAAGTCGATCGTGTTGCTGAAGAACGCGGGCGTTTTGCCCGTCGCGGGGCGACCGAAGCTGTACGTCGAGGGGATCGCGCCCGAGACGGCGGCCCGCTATGGCGAGGTCGTCTCGACGCCGGAGGCCGCGGACCTGGCCATCCTCCGCATCGCGACGCCGTTCGAACCCCGCAACGGCGACTTCCTCGAGCAGTTCTTCCACGCCGGCGATCTGGACTTCAAGAGCCCGGAGAAGGAACGACTCCTTGCGCTGCTCGGCAAGGTGCCGACGATCGTCGACATCTATCTCGAACGCGGCGCCGTGATCCCCGAGATCGCGGCGCAGGCGGCCGGTCTTCTGGCCGACTTCGGCGCGAGCGACGCGGCCGTGCTCGACGTGGTCTTCGGAAAGTTTGCGCCGAGCGGGCGGCTGCCGTTCGAGATGCCGTCGTCGATGGAGGCTGTGCGCGCTCAGGCGCCGGATCTGCCCGGCGACTCGCAGAACCCGGTGTTCAGGTTCGGTCACGGCCTGACCTTCTAGTTTTCGAACGGTTCGATCTTGCCACACGCAAACATGGCGATCGCGGCCGCCAGCACGAGCAGGCCGCTCGACACAGCCAGGCCGATGGCGACGAGCCAGGGCCGCGACGGCGCCTCGATCTCGGCTTCGGTCGGTCGGGCGACGTTGTAACGCACAGGCACCCGGTCGCCGGGCGCCTGTGCGCCGTTGACGCCGGCTCGAAAGCGGATCGTTTCGCCGGGACGTGTCGTGAAGACGATGACGGCTTCGAGAACCGACACAGGGTGAGGCACCGCGCCGCGCACGTCTTGCACCATGATCTGGCGCGTGACGAGCCGTTCGATCGTTCCTGTCGCGCGAGCGCCGACCACGTGCAGCGGGCAACACCGCCACATCACGATGACCGCACCGACGGCGAACCCGATCGCCAGCGCGAGTAGGACTGTGGCAGTTGATCCGGTGTTCACGGCTCTCGCTCACGATCCGCCCATCGGCGTCCGCTCGGCACCGTCACGCGCGGCGGCCTTGGTCGCCCGCGATGGCTGCGAGGGTGCGAAGGAAGAGCCGGTTCTGGCGCTCCGTGCCTTCTTCGAACGTGTGCTCGGCGTCCACGTCTGCGAACAAAGCGTTCAACAGGAGGTCCGCGGCGTCACCCGATGCGAACGGATCGCGCGGCAGTCGGCAGACGGCTTCGAGGATCTCGAGCGCCTGTTGTGTTTCCCGAACTGCCGGATCGACGATGCCCGAGGTCTGGTACTGGTAGGGGATGACGCCCAGGATGTCGCCGAGGCGGCTGTTGACGCGCCGCTGCAGGTCCTCATCGAGGAAGCCGCCCTTGGGATCCACAGCGAGCGCTTCGCAGATGTCGTACTGCAACCGCCCGACGTCGGGGCTGTGCACAAGACGGCGGAACTCCAGGGCGTGCTCGTCGAGCAACCCGCGACAGTAGCGTCCGGCGAAGTCGCCGAAATCGATGCCGACTGGGATGGCGTCGATCAAGTCGCGCCGGGCCCGTATGAACTCACGGGTATCTTCGGCCGTCTCCGGGAATCCGTCGTACAGCATGAACCCGACGTCGAGCACCGCCACAGCAAGGCCAAGCGCCGTCGCGGCCGAGGGCTCCCGTGTCCGCCCCATGATGCCAAGCATGATCGAGCGATCGTCGACCACGACCGGAGCGAACCGGGCCCAAGCGGCCTGGTCGTCCAGTTGCCGGAGCACCGCGGCCTTGAAGGCAGGGTCGGCATCAAAGCTGAGAGTTGAAAGGGTCTTCACACGTGCCTCTGGCGAGTGGCCCCGGACCGGAGTTCCAGGCGCAATTCGCGTGGCCGTCGACGCGTTGGCCGGATGCGCGCGGGCGCTTGACCCCCTGCCGCCGGCCCCGACGCACATCTGGCCTGGCGGCAGGTAGGCCGACGGCACGGCCCTCACCGCAAAAGCGCCGGAAGGAACAGCCGCGCGTTCAGATCGATGCGGGCGATGAAACCGTCGAGCCCGCCGTTATACGAGAACACGGCGTCATCGGTATCCCCCCATGACGCGCTGCTGTAGCCGGCGATGAACACCGCCCGACTCGTCGGGTCGAACGCCAGAGCGGTCGCGACGTCGAAGCCGACATCGCCAAAAAACGCCGTGCGTTGCAACGCACCGGCCGGCGCGAACTCGGCCAGAAACACGTCGGCGCTGGCGGTGTAGGGGTGCCACGTCTGGCCGAACGGCCCGTCGCTGTAGCCCGTGACGAAGATCGTGCCACGGCTGTTTTCGACAGCGACATCGGCGGCGGTCGTGGCGCTCGCAGAACCCATGAAGGTATGCCATTGCAGCAACCCGGTCGCGCTATCCAGACGAGCGAGGAAACCGTCGGTGCCGACCGAATGCGGAGATTGAGGTGCGCCCCAGGTGGAGGCGCTGACCCCGACGGCGAACAGATGCCCGCTGTCGTCCTCCGCGATCCCATAGCCGTAGTCGTCGGCCGCGCTGCCGAAAAAAGTGTTCCAGGTGAGCGCACCGGCCGGTCCGACCGATGCGACATAGGCGTCCGTGCCGCCGGCGTGGGCGTTCACCGGCGCCCCCCAACTTGCCGAGCTGTGGCCGATCACGTGCAGTGTGCCGTCGGCGGCCGCGCTGAGACGGCTGGCCGAGTCGTTGCCGGCGCCGCCCAGGAAGGTGTTCCAAAGCAACAGGCCATTGGCATCCAACCCGGCGACGAAGGTGTCCGTTCCGCTCGTGTAAGCGCGCAGCGGCGTGCCCCAGGCCGCGAGGCTGATGCCGATTGCCGCGACGCCGGTGGGCGTTGGGACGAGGCCCACCGCCATATCGGTGCTGAGCCCGCCCAGGAAAGCGTGCCATTGCAAAGCACCGTCCGACCCGAGGCGGGCCACAAAGGCGTCGACGCCGTTTGCGAAGGCCCGAACCGGAGTCCCCCAACTCGCATAGCTGTAGCCGCCGACGTAGAGGTTGCCGGCGCCGTCCAACGCGAGGCTTTGGCCCACATCGTAGTTGTTGCCGCCCAAGAACGTCATCCAGATTCGCTGGCCATCCGGATTGAACTTGGCGACCAGGGCATCGGTAAGCCCGGAATAAGCTCGCACCGGTCCGCCCCAGTCCGCGGCAATGACCCCGACCACAAAGACTTCGCCGGCGGCATTCACCCGGATGGCGGTCACCTGATCGTTGACGGTCGTGCCCATGAAGGTGTGCCACTGCCGCGTGCCCGCGCCGTTCAGTCTGGCGGCGAAGGCGTCGGTTCCGCCGCTATAGGCGCTGACCGGGCTTCCCCAACCGGTCCACGCGCCGCCCGCGACATACACCAGGCCAGCGGCATCTGTCGTGACGGCCTCGGCCCTGGAGTTGCCTGCGGTCGCGTCGGCAATGAAGGTGTTCCACTGGAGCGCGCCGTCTGACTGAGCGAGGCGGGCCAGGCCGCTGCCGGTCCCGTCATTGAGCGGCGCGCCCCATGTGCCCGCCAGGTGCGAGACATACAGGCTCCCACCGGAGCCCAGGGCGACGCCGGTTGCCCATTCGGGACGCGTGTTGCCCAGGAACGTGTTCCATTGCATCACGCCCACAGAAGTGAAACGCGCCACAGCGACGTCGCTCGAGCCGCTGTAGGCGCGAACCGGCGCCCCCCACGTCGTGCTGCTTGTCGCGGCGACAAACAGATTGCCCGAGCCATCGACGACCAATGCGTCCAGATTGTCGTCGCCGGAGCCGCCAAAGAACGTATTCCACGTCACGTCGCCGGAGCCGAGGCCGAGCCGTGCCAGGAACCCGTCTTCGTTGCCATGTGGGCTCACGATCGGCAGCCCCCAGACACCGAAGCTGGTTCCGCCGACATAGACTGCGCTGCCGACGATCTGGACGCCGCCGGCCCAGTCGTAGCCGCTGTTTCCTAGATACGTGTTCCAAATCACGGCGCCGTCATCGGGGCCAAGGCGGGTGACGAACACGTCATTGCCGCCCGAGAATGTGGTGGTGCTCGGAATGCTCCAGGTCATGTTGGTTTGGCCGACCGCGATGAGGTTTCCGACGCCGTCCAGGGCGAGGTCCACGGCATCATCGGTCCCGGAGCCACCGAAGAAGGTGTTCCACGTCAGGGCGCCGTTCGGCTGCAGCCGGGCGATGAAAACGTCGGCGCCACCGTTTCCAAAGTGCGGA
>CAZNSL010000574.1:0-4174 GCA_964574975.1 uncultured Alcaligenaceae bacterium
GACTCGGTGGCGCTGGCGGTACGGCGCGGCAACGGCGAGACGGCCGTGCCGCGGCTGCTGGCCATGCTCTGCGTGCTGGCGGTGTTCGTGCCGTCGTTCTTCATGCAGGGGGCGGCGCGGGCGCTATTCGTGCCGCTGTCGCTGGCCGTCGGCTTCTCGATGGTGACATCGTACGTCCTCTCCAGCACGTTCGTGCCGGTGCTGAGCGTCTGGCTGTTGCAACGCAAACCGGGGCACGCCGACCACGGCCACGTCGGCCGACTTGGACGGCTACTGCGGAGCGAGCTGCGATTCGTGGCCAAGCTACGCTGGCTGGTGGTGCCGGCCTACGTCGGAGCGTGTGCCGTGGTCCTGTGGGTCGCCGCCGGCCGCGTGGGCACCGAAATCTTCCCGCCGGTGGACCGCGGTCTGTTCCAACTGCGGCTCCGCGCCCCAGTCGGCACGCGGATCGAGCAGACCGAGGCAATCGCCCAGGAGGCGTTACGCTACGTCGGGCAAACGGTCGGGCCGGAGAACGTCGAAATCACGCTCGGCTACGTCGGCGTTGTGCCGCCTAGCTTCCCGATCAACAGCGTCTACCTCTGGACCACTGGGCCGGAGGAGGCGGTGCTGCGCGTTGCACTCAAACGCGGGGCGGTTCGCGTGGAGGACCTGAAACTCACACTCCGCGCCGGCATGCCCGAACATTTGCGGCGATGGACGGCGGACAAGTGGACGGCCGAAGGCGTGGACGCGGCGCGGGCCACGCGGCGGGCCGGTGAGCTGACGCTGAGCTTCGAGCCGGCCGACATCATCAACGAGGTAATGAGCTTCGGCTCGCCGACGCCGGTCGAGGTCGTCGTCAGCGGCCCGAAGATGGCCGACAACCGCGCCTACGCCGCGAAACTGCGCGACGAACTGGCGAAGGTGCCGGCCCTGTGCGACCTCCAGTACGGCCAGACGTTCGATTATCCGACGGCGGAAGTGACGTTCGATCGCGAGCGTGGGGCGCTGGCCGGTGTGACGGCCGAGGATGTGTCCCGCTCGTTGACGGCGGCCACGTCGTCGAGCCGGTTCACGGTGCCGAACTACTGGCGCGACCCGACCTCCGGTATCGGCTACCAGGTACAGGTCGAAATCCCGCAGGCGCTCATGCGCGCGCCGTCGGACCTGGAGGCGGTGCCGGTGAAGCGCAACGGCGGGTCGGCGGTGTTGCTGCGCGACGTGGCCAACGTGCGCGAAGGGACAATGCCGGGCGAACTCGATCGCTACAACATGAGGCGCTACGTCAGCCTGACGGCCAACATCGCCGGCGCGGACCTGGGCCGCGTTGGCGGGCAGATCGGCCGTGCGGTGGCCGCAGCCGGCGCGCCGCCCGGCGGCGTGCAGGTGGACGTGCGCGGGCAGGTGACGCCGATGCGCGAGATGTTCGATGGCTTGACGGTGGGCCTGGGCGTGGCGGTCGCCGTGGTGTTCGTGCTGCTGACCGGGTACTTCCAATCGCCGCGGCTGGCGCTCGTGGCCGTCGCCGCGGTGCCGGCGGTGCTGGCCGGCGTCGGCCTGAGTCTGATGCTCACCGGCACGACGCTGAACTTGCAGTCGTACATGGGTGCGATCATGGCCGTCGGCGTGTCGGTCGCCAACGCGATCCTGCTGGTCACGTTCGCCGAGCGCTACCGCGACGAGGGCCGCACCGCTGCCGAGGCTGGCGTCGAGGGGGCCGCGAGCCGCGTGCGGCCGATCCTGATGACGAGCGCTGCGATGATCGCCGGCATGGTACCGATGGCGCTCGGTCTCGGCGACGCTGGCGACCAGACGGCCCCGCTCGGCCGAGCGGTCATCGGTGGGTTGATTGCCTCGACGCTGACGACGCTGGTCGTGCTGCCGGCGACGTTCGCCCTGGTGATGGGCCGCAGTTCCACGGCGTCGCCATCGCTCGACCCGTTCGACCCGGCGAGCCGGCACTACGTCCCGGAGGTGTCGCGTGATTAGGCGTTGTTGGGTGCCATGCTTGCCGCAATCGTTCTTTGCGCTGCCGCGTTCGCCGGCTGCGACCGCCTTGCGCCGATTCCGGTGGCCGGCCCCGCCCCGGCGGCGAAAGCACCGGTCGGGCCGGTGGCCGTCGCGCTCGTCCGGCCGGAGCGGCGGTCGCTCGCGCACACCGTCGAGTTGCCCGGCACGGTGCAGGCGTTCGAGGAGACGCAGCTCATCGCCAAGGTGTCCGGCTTCGTGCGCGCGGTCCACGCCGATATCGGCCAGCGCGTCTCCGGCCCGCGCGGCGACCAGCTGGGTCAGGCGCTGGTCGAACTCGCGGTGCCGGAGTTGCTGGAGGAAGGAAAGCACAAGCAGGCCCTGGTCGCACTGGCGGTCGCGGAAGTCGTCCAGTCGCGCAAAGCTCTCGCGGCGGCGGAGGCCGGCATCGCTGCGGCTCAGGCGTCGGTCGGCGAGGCGAAGGCCGGCGTCGCCCGGGCGCAAGCGCTTTACGACCGCTGGTCGTCGGAATCGGCGCGGATGACGGGACTGGCGCAGGGCGGCGTCGTGGACGCACAGACGCGCGACGAAACGACCAACCAGTTGCGGGCCGCCGACGCGAATCGCCAGGAGGCCCGCGCCCACGTCGGCAGTGCCGAGGCGGCGGTACGCAAAGCCGAGGCCGAGCGCGATCGGGCGACGGCCGACATCGCCGCGGCCGAGGCGAAGCACGAGGTCGCCAAGGCCGACGCCCGCCGGCTCGACGCCTTGCTCGGCTACGCGACGATCCGCGCCCCCTACGACGGCGTGGTGACGCGGCGCAAGGTCAACACCGGCGATCTGCTCCAGGCGGGCCGCACCGAGGGCGTGTTGACGGTCGCGCGGATCGACCCGGTGCGGGCGGTCGTTGAAGTGCCGGAGGCGGAGTCGGGCCTGGTGCGCGACGGCACATCGGTGCGGCTGACGTTCGCGTCGCTGCGGCTGCCGGAACTGAAGTCGGCCGTGACGCGCTCGTCGTGGGCGCTGGAGACGGGAGCGCGGACGTTGCGCGTTGAGATCGACGTGCCGAACGCCGACGGTCGTTACCGCGTCGGAGCGTACTTCACGGCGAAGGTGGACACGAAGCTACCGGAGGCGTGGACGTTGCCGGTCGCGGCCGTCGTCAAAAAGGGCAACGCGATGGCGTGCTACGCAGTCGAGAATGGCAAGGCCGTGGCGGTGCCGGTCGAAGTCGGCCGCAGTGACGGGCAGTTCGTCGAGGTGCGGCGACGGCAACTCGCCGGTACCTGGGGCGATGTCACCGGCACGGAAACCGTCGCGTCGAATGCGGCGGGCTTGTCGGACGGCGCGACGGTGGCAACGCGGCCGTGAGCCTACTTCCGAGGATGAGGTGGCGATAGAATCTCCGGACATCCCTCTCCGGAGACACGTTCCATGCGTTTCGCGTCCGCCGCGCTCCTCGTGCTCTACGCTGCCACAGTCCACGCCGACGACGGCGTGTTGCCCGTCGGGGCCGACGGTAAGCCGCTCAACCTCGACTTCGAGACCGGCACCCTCCAGGACTGGACCGCCGAGGGCAAAGCCTTCGCGAAACAGCCCGTCGAAGGCGACACCGTCAGTCCGCGCCGCAAGGACATGAAGAGCCGACACCAGGGCAAATACTGGGTCGGCGGCTGGGAGCGCGGCACCGGCGACAACGCCCAGGGCACGCTCACGTCGGCCGCGTTCACCGTCACGCATCCGTGGTGCAGCTTCCTCGTCGGTGGTGGGCCGTACCCGACCACCGCCGTCGAGATCGTCCGCAAGGAGAGTGGTGCCGTCTTCTCGCGCACCAGCGGGCTGGCCGAAGAGGACCTGCGCCGCGTGGCCGTGGACCTGCGCAACCACCACGGCAAAGAGGTCTTCGTCCGTCTGGTGGATCGGCACGCCGGCCACTGGGGGCACGTCAACTTCGACGATTTTCGCTTCCACACGGAGGAGCCGAAGCTGCCGCCACGGCCGGCCCCGCGCGAGAACCTCGCCGGGCCAACCGACGAGTACAAGCACGCCGGCCTCACGCCCGAACAATCGGCCGCGGCCATGACCGTGCCGGAAGGCTTCACCGTGACCCTGTTTGCGGGCGAGCCGGACGTACGGCAACCGATCGCGTTCACCATCGACGACCGCGGCCGGCTGTGGGTCGCGGAAGCCTACGGCTACCCGATCCGGCAGCCGGAGGGTCAGG
>CAZNSL010000574.1:4184-4496 GCA_964574975.1 uncultured Alcaligenaceae bacterium
CGACCGCATCCTGATCTTCGAGGACACCAACGGCGACGGCAAATTCGACAAGCGCACCGTCTTCGTGGAGGGGCTGAACCTCGTCAGCGGGCTGGAGGTCGGTTTCGGCGGCGTCTGGGTCGGGGCCGCGCCGGACTTCCTTTACATCCCGCTCGATGCGTCGGGCGACAAGCCGTCCGGCAAGCCGCAAGTGTTGCTCGACGGCTGGGCCTACCAGGACACGCACGAGACGCTCAACACGTTCACCTGGGCACCCGACGGCTGGCTGTGGGGCTGCCACGGCGTGTTCACGCACTCGAAAGTCGGCAAGCC
>CAZNSL010000575.1:0-4491 GCA_964574975.1 uncultured Alcaligenaceae bacterium
GCCATCCTGATCGGCCTGTTGCTGCCGGCGGTGCAGAAGGTGCGCGAGTCGGCCGCCCGCATGAAGTGCTCGAACAACCTCAAGCAGCTCGGCCTCGCGCTGCACAACTACGAGGGTGTCCACCGCGTCTTCCCGCCGGCCTACGTCACGCAGAACCCCTACACCGACGGCACCGCGTTCGGCGTCACTTATGGCGACGAGTACCGCAACGGCCCGACCGGGTTCGCCTGGGGCACCTTCCTGTTGCCGTTCCTGGAGCAAGACCCGCTCTACCGGCAGTTCAAGCTGACGGAGGCGTGCTGGTCGCCGGCCAACGCCGTCGCGGCCCGCACCAAGGTGGCCGCGTTTTTGTGCCCGTCGGCCACCGGCGGCGAGGACGGTTTCGACGTGCAGCGCGAAGGGGCCGACGTTCGCCACGGCGTCCCGTTCACGCCGAACATCTATTTCGCCCACTCGCACTACGTCACCAACGCCGGCGTCCACCAGCCCTGGGGCCGCACGACGGCGTACTGCTACGACTACGACGTGCCGGAGCCGATCCCGGAGAACAACAACCAACTCGCCCGCATCGACGGCCCGTTCTACCGCAACTCGCGGACGACGCCGGCCTCCGTCACCGATGGCATGTCGAACACGATCTTCCTCGGCGAACACTCGTCGCTCCTCAGTAACAAGACGTGGGTCGGCGTGGTGCCGCACGCGGTGACGCCGCCGCGCTTGGACCTGCGGCCGTGGCCGTCGGAGAACAACGGAGCCGGCTGCCTGGTGAGCGTCCACAGCGGGCCGGACACGCACGACCACCCGGAGGTCATCATCCACGCCCCGAACGACCCGTTCGGTCACACCGATCAGATGTGGGGCGAACACGGCAACGGCTGCAACGTCCTGTTCGGCGACGGCTCGGTGCGCTTCGTGACGACGTTCATCGACCCGCTGACGTTCGTGGCACTTTCGACGCGCGACATGGGGGAGGTGGCCCGTGGCGACTGGTGAGCTACGCGCGGAAGTCGGCGGCCGCGAACGCCCGGTGTACCTGGCGTTCGGCGTCCTCGTGGCGATCGGGCTGGTCATCGTGCTGTGGGGCTTGCGCCGCCCGCCGCAGATGGGAGCGGACGACAAGACGTTCGCCACGGTGGACGCCTTGTACACGGCCGTGCGCCTGCGCGACCCGGCGAAGGTGGGGCAGTGCGAGACGCGGCTGCACACCTACCGCGATGCGGGGCAACTGCCGGCCGACGCGGCGAGTTACCTCGACGGCGTGATCGCGTCGGCCCGCGGCGGATCGTGGCAGGCGGCGGCGGAGCGGCTGTACGACTTCATGCGGGCGCAGCGACGCGACGGCGCGGCCGACCCGCCGAAGCCGCGGGCGAAGGCGAAGGCGAAGCGGTGATGCCCCTCGTTCCCAGGCTCTGCCTGGGAACGGGCGGTTTGCGAGGCTCCGCCTCGCGGGCGGCGGAGCCGCCGGGGCAGTGCGTTCCCAGGCAGAGCCTGGGAACGAGACGGCCAGTGCCCCTTGCCGACCGCTACGGCTCCGCCGATCCTACTCGCATCGCGTTCAGGATCGCCCCGGAGCCGCGCACATGGGCACACCCGACGACGCACCCGTCCACCAACCGTACGTCCCGCCCTCCGAGTCGCCGCCCGAGTTCACCTTGCAGGCCGTCTTCGTCGGAGCCGTCCTCGGCATCGTCTTCCGCGCGCTGTCGCGGACGTTCGGCGTCCGGCAGGCGACCATCCTCGAAAACAACATCGTCCAGACGACCGGCTCGGCCGGCGAGTCGATCGCTTTCGGCGTCGGCGTCACCATGCCGGCGCTGCTGTTGCTCGGCTTCGACATGAGCTGGACCCGCGTGATGACCGTGTCGGTCCTCGGCGGGCTGCTCGGCATTCTGATGATGATCCCGCTACGGCGGGCGTTCATCGTCAAGCAGCACGGCAAGCTCAAGTACCCCGAAGGGCAGGCGTGCGCCGAGGTGCTGGTGGCCGGCGAACGCGGCGGCTCCTCCGCGACGATGGTGTTCCTCGGTTTCGGCATCGCCTTCGTCCACAAGCTCTGCTCGACCGCCTTCAAGCTCTGGCCGGGCGAGCCGTCCGAGAACCTCTATAGCGAGGTCGCTGGCCGCAAGGTGGGCCTCAAGGGAGCGGCCATCAGCGGCGACCTGTCGCCGGAGATGATGGGCGTCGGCTACCTGATCGGCCCGCGGATCGCCTGCCTGATGATGGCCGGGGCCGTCTTGTCCTTCTTCGTGATCGGGCCACTGATCGCCACCATCGGCGAGAACCTGACCACGCCGGTCCCGCCTGCCCTGGCGACCGACAAGGGCGGCGGCCTGATCAAGAACATGGGACCGGGCGACCTCTACAAGAACTACCTGCGCTATATCGGAGCCGGGGCCGTGGCCGCCGGCGGCATCATCAGCATGTGCCGGGCGCTGCCGCTGATCGTCGGCTCCATCGTCTCGGGGCTGCGCGACCTGCGCTCCAGCACCGGCGGCACCGGCGCGCTGCGCACCGACCGCGACCTGCCGATGACCGTCGTGATTTTTGGGAGTCTCGCCCTAGTCGTCGTCCTCGCCGCGGTGCCGCAGCTCGGGCTGGGGTTGAGCCTGCAAGGCGTCCTCGGTTCGCTGATGATCCTGTTGTTCGGCTTCCTGTTCGTCACGGTGTCGTCGCGGCTGACCGGCGAAGTCGGTTCGTCGTCGAACCCGATCTCCGGCATGACCATCGCCACACTGCTGTTGACCTGCCTGGTGTTCGTGGTCCTCGGCCTGCGCGACGTATCGGCGATGCTGACGGCCCTCTCCATCGCCGGCGTGGTCTGCATCGCGTCGAGTAACGGCGGCACCACCTCGCAGGACCTGAAGACCGGCTACCTGGTTGGGGCGACGCCGAAGTACCAGCAGTACGCCATCCTGATCGGCACGCTGGCCTCGGCGCTGGTCATCGGCGGGACGATGATGGCGCTCAACTTCGGCGGCACGCACTACACGAAAAAGGGTTTCACCGCCGCCACGGTGCCGGTGCCGGCCGACGCTCCGCGGCAGAAGGTCGGCCAGCCGCACGCGGACGCGGACGCCAAGGAGTATCGGACGGTGTACGCCGACGAGGGGCAGTACGCCGGCGTGCCGCGCGGCTGGTATCTCGCCGACGACGCCGGCAAGCTGGTCTACAAGATCGACGTGCCGATCAAGCGCGAGGCCGAGGAGATGGACGACGGCCGCAAGGCCCCGACGCCGTTCAAGGCTCCGCAGCCGCAACTGTTCGCCATCATCATCGAGGGCATCCTGGGCGGCAAGCTCGAGTGGAGCCTCGTGACCGCCGGAGCGCTGGTTGCCGTGGTGCTGGAGTTGATGGGCATCGGGGCGCTGCCGGTCGCGGTCGGCATGTACCTCGGCCTGAGTACGGCCACGCCGATCTTCGTGGGCGGGCTGTTGCGCTGGGGCACCGACCGCCTGCGCGGCGCGTCCGGCTCGGACGCGGAGACGGAGACCAGCCCCGGCGTCTTGTTGGCGAGCGGTTACATCGCGGGCGGCACGCTCTGCGGCCTGTTGTTCGGCTTCCTGGTCATGGCGGCGACGGCCCACTTCCTGTACCTGCCGGAGAACCTGCCGGAGATGCTCAACGTCGGCGAGCATTTCCGAAAGGGTTGGGAGGAGCTGCCGGCGGCGAAGCTGGTGGCCGTGGCCGCGTTCGGCGTGCTGGGAGCGATCCTGTTCGTCATCGGCCGGTCGAAGTCGGACGTGGGCGAGCGGCCGGAATAACTGAGCCCGAAGCGCCAGCGAGGGGGGAGCAAACCCGTCGCTAGCGCTCCGGGCTGGTGGGAACGCGGAGAGAATCACCAGCCCGGAGCGCCAGCGACGGGTTGATTCGACCCGTCGCTAGCGCTCCGGGCTGGCGGTCCAACGTTACGCCCGGAACACGTCGGCCGGCTCGTAGCGCTGGCCCAGTACCTGCATCGGGTCGACGCCGAGCCACGATTCGAGGACCGCAGCGTACACTCGGCGGAAGTCGATCGCGTGCTTCAGATTTCCCGACTCCAGCTTCGCCAGGCTCGGATGGTCGCCGCAGACGCCGGGCTTCACCCGCGCCCCAGCCAAAAACATCGGCGCGCCGGAGCCGTGGTCGGTGCCGCGCGAGCCGTTCTCCTTCGCCCGCCGGCCGAACTCGCTGAACGTCATTACGCACACGCGGTCCTTGTGTCCGCGGGCCGACAGGTCTTGCACCAGCGCCGCGATCGCCCCCGACACCTCGCGCAACAGGTTCGCGTGGACGCCGGCCGCGCCGCCCTGCCCAGCGTGCGTGTCGAAGCCGTCGATCGAGACGTAGAACACCCGCGCTCCGAGATCGGCGTCGATGAGCTGCGCCGCCAGCTTCATGCGGTTGGCGAGGGCCGTCTGCGGGTACGGCACCTTCGGCTCGTACGCCTTCGCCACTTCCGCGAGCCGTTTGCTGCTGGCGTAGGTGTTGACGGCCGTGCGCTGCACGAAGTCG
>CAZNSL010000576.1:0-2307 GCA_964574975.1 uncultured Alcaligenaceae bacterium
CTTGAAGTGCGGGTCGCGGCAGCCCTGGTGACACTTCACGCAGCCGTTGCTCTTGGCGGCGCACACTTCGGCCGACTGACCGAGCAGATCGACGCCGACGAGTTCCGGCGGCATCGGGAACGGATCGTCGGGGTCGGTGCTGACATCGGGTTGCTGTCGGGCCGGGTTGAGCGACGACGGCGGACCCTGGGCGACGAGGAAGCCGGCGGCGGTCAGGAGAGCGAGGAAGGCCAGGAGAGCGGCGGCGACGCGGGCGGCCCGCGGGCGTTGGGTGAAGTTGGCGAGGGGAGACATACGACCTCCGTGTCGGCGCGCATCGGCCCCGGCGTCCTGCCGGCGAGCAACCGCGAACGATAACGTCCGCAGCAGGCGTGTCAAGCCCAATCGACACGGGGTACGAGGTCGTGCTGGCGATATAGGTCGTCGGGTCAAACGAGGCGATTACGACGCTCGCCGCAGCCTGCCATTCGCCTCGGCCAATACCTCCTGGGCCGCCCGGCGGCACGCCCCCGGCTTTGCCACGTCCGCCCGTAAGGCTGCCATTTCACTCCGGACCAGACTCGCAGCCGTCGGGTTGTCGAGCCAACGCAGCAGTTGGGCCGCGACCTCAGCCCCGGCGTCGTGCGAGGTCAGGAACTCCGGGAACAACTCGCGGCCGGCGATCAGGTTGACCAGGCTGATGTGCTTCACGTTCAGGACGAACTTCGAGAGCCGGCGGTACAGCGGGTTGACGCGGTAGACGACACAGCTCGGCGTGCCGTGGAACAGCAGTTCCAGGCTCACCGATCCACTCACAGCGGCACACACGTCGGCGACGTGAAGAATCTCCGGCGTGCGGCCGACGTGGGCCTCCGCCGGCAGCGACGAACCGGCCAACCGCTCGCGCACCCGCGCCCGGTGCGCCTCATTGAAGCACGCGACCAGGAAGCGTGCGTCCGGCCGTTTGGCGTGGACCGCATGGGCTGTCGTCACGAGCGTATCCAGGTTGCGGCGAATTTCGCCGTCGCGCGACCCCGGCAACAGGGCCACGAACGGGCCGCCGCGCTGACGGGCAACGAACGCCTCATCGAGTTTGGCCCGGTGCAATTCGTCGAAGTACGGGTGCCCGACGTATTGCGCATCCAGACCGCGTTCGCGGAACCACGCTTCCTCGAACGGCAGAGCGCACAGCACTCGGTCGAACAGCGACCGCATTTTGCTCACTCGGTAGCTGCGCCACGCCCAAAGCTGCGGCGGCACGAACGAAAACACAGGAACACCGTGTCTCTTCGCTCGCGCGGCCAGGTGCCAATGGAAGCCGGGATAGTCGATGAGGACGCACGCAGCCACGTCGCCGGCGCGCATCGCGTCCTCGGCACGGGCGGCAAGGCGGAACATCGCTGGCAGGTTGCGAGCGATGCCGGTCAAGCCCATGATGGCGTGGTTGGCGAGCGGATGGATGAGTTGTGCCCCGGCGTCGGCCATGCGGTCGCCACCGAAGCCGACGACCTCGACGCCGGGGTGAAGGGACCGGAGTGCCCGGGTGAGGTTCGCACCGTGGAGATCGCCGCTCGGCTCGCCAGCGCTGACGAAGATTCTCATGAGACTGCGTCCTTGCAGTGGTTTGAGGTCTCTAATCTCAGATTGAAACGCTTACCCCTTCGGCGGCACGTCGCCGCCCTTCTGGATGCCGGGCAGCGCCGTGGCCGGGGCGACGCGGCGGTAGCCCAGGGCCGCCAACACTTCTAACACTTCGCTCCAGGTCGGGAAGGGCCGGCGATTGGCGCGTTTGTACTGGTCCATCGCCTTCATGAACTCGATCTCGTCGTCCGTGTAGTCGCGCTCGCACGTCGTCGGATCGACCTGCCGGCGTCGCTCGCCCTTTTCGGGGCGCGGGGTCGTTGGCTGTGAGGCACCCTGTCCGCGGCGATCCATCACCACCGGGATCGTGCGCTTGCGACGCTCCTGTGCCTTGGCCGCGGACTTGTCGGGGAGCGAGTTGCTGCTGCTCATCGGTACGGCCCCTCGGTCGATTCGCGGCAGTGCGAGTCGGTGCGAAATCGTTAGGTATTAGCCTACTTTCGCCACAAAACCAGTCAAGCGGACTTCGGCCGTCGCAGGAGGTGCGGGCCGCGAAAGCTTGCCCGACTTGACGAAGATATCAGTGGAGGGGGGAGGACGTGGCGGAGCGGTTGCGCCAGCGCCCCAGGGCCGTGTTGGCAACGATAATGACGCCGATGAGGATATAGCGGGCCTCGACTGGTACGTCGTAGGTGCTGACGCCAACGTTGAGGACCTGCAAGATCAATACACCCAGCAAGGCTCCGA
>CAZNSL010000576.1:2317-4486 GCA_964574975.1 uncultured Alcaligenaceae bacterium
GCCACCGGTCAGGGACGCTCCGCCGATGACGACGGCCGCGATGACGAACAGTTCCAAACCCTCGCCACCGTTGGGGTCGCCGCTCGTACCGTGGGCGAAGTGCAATACGCCGCCAACGCCAGCGAATACGCCGCACAGCAGGTAGAGCTTGAACTTGGTGCGGTCGACCGGCACGCCACAGCGCAGAGCCGTCGGCTCGCTGGAGCCGATGGCGTAGGCGTATCGTCCCAGCAGCGTTCGCCGCAGCACGAACGCGGTGACGCACGCCAAGCCGAGCCAGAGCCAGACGCCGGGGTCGAAGAAGCCGGTATCGGGGTGGACCCGACCGAGGGCATCGACCCAGGCGGGCCGTGCGTCGCGCGGGAAGGCGACGATCTGTCGCCCGGAAAGCCAGACGGCCAAGCCACGGGCGACGCCGAACATACCGAGTGTGGCCACGAACGGCGTGATCTTGAGCCGGGTGATGACCAGTCCGTTGACGGCCCCGCACAGGCCACCGGCCGCAACCCCGGCTGCAACCCCGGCTACGCTGGCGGTCAGAACTGAGTCCGGCCCCGTGTAGAAGTGCCGGTAGACCTGCATCGTCACTACCGAGACGAGTCCGACGACGGAGCCGACCGACAGGTCGATGCCGCCGGAGATGACGACGAGCAGCATACCCAGAGCCACGACGCCTTCGATCGAGCCTTCGTGGAACGCGAGTTGGAGTGTGCGGGCGCTCAGGAAATGACCTAGGTCGCCGCCCTTGGACGCGATCAGTCCAACGAACAGGAGCGTGACCGCGGCGAGGCCAATCGCCGGGCCGGACACTGGCTCCCAGGCGCGGCGCAGGCGGTCGGCGAGAGTGTCGTCGGCGGAGGTCATCGGTGGCCGGGTACGTGGAGTGCGGGGGTCGGTATCGTCATATCGCCCGCGGCAAGGTCGGCGAGGGGCCAATACTTACGGAAGGAACTCCGGCGAGCCGGGAGCGTAAGCGACCGGAGGATGTCAGACTCCGGTCGCTTACGCCCCCGGCTCGCTGGATTCCTTAATCGCCGTACTCGTCTTTCCACTCGTCGTACCACGCCATCTGAATCGCTTCCAGAATGCGCTCGTTCGACTTCTTCGGGTCGTCGGCGAAGTCCGGTAGTTCGACGACAGCTTTGTGCATGTCGGTGAACCGCACCGTCAGCGGATCGGTCGCACCGAACTGCTCGAGCAACTGTTCCCCGATCGCGCGGGAGTCTTGCCAGGTTAGACTCATGCCCGTCACTCCACCAGGTTCGGGTTCACCTCACCGACCGCTCTGCCGGCGAGCGTCGCGGCGACGACGGCGTTCATCATCCGCTCGGCCAGCGGCTGCGTCGCCGCCGCCAGTCCGTCGAGCGCTTTGCGCAAGGCGTCCGAGTCGCTGCTGTCCCGCGCGGTCCGCACCGCGGCAATCGCATCCGTCACGCGCTGCCGTTCGTTGTCCGAAAGGGCATCGCTTGCCGCCGCCAGTCCCTTTTCGGTGTGCCGCAACTCGGCGTCGGCCTTGTTGCGCAGTTCGATGAGCAGGCGGGCACGGAAGTCGGCGTGGGCGTGTTCGACGGAATCCAGCACCAACCGCTCGACTTCGTCCTGCGTCAACCCGTGAGCCGGCTGTACCGTCACAGCCATCTGCTGGCCGCTGCGCTGCTCTCTGGCGGATACCGTCAGCAGGCCGTTCGCGTCCACGAGGAAGGTCACGTCCACCTGCGCGAGTTGCGCCGGCATCGGTGGGATGCCGCCGAGCTTGAACTTGCCCAGCAGCCGGCAATCCTTCACCAGCTCGCGCTCGCCTTGGTAGACGTTGAGGTCCACGCCCGTCTGATTGTCCACGAACGTCGTGTAGCGAGTGGTTGCCCGTGCGGGCACGGTGCTGTTGCGGTCGATTAACTTGTCCACGACGCCACCGAGCGTTTCGATGCCGAGCGACAGCGGCACCACGTCGAGCAGCAACATCGACTTGCGGCCACCGCTGAGGATGTCGGCCTGCACGGCCGCGCCGAGGGCGACGACCTCGTCTGGATTCAGGTCGGTGTGTGGCGTGCGGCCGAAGAACTCGCCGATGCGGCGGCGCACGAGCGGGACCCGTGTCGAACCGCCAACCATCACGACCTCGTCGATCTTGTCCGCGGTCAGTCCGGCGTCGCGCAATGCCGCCTTGCA
>CAZNSL010000577.1:0-4477 GCA_964574975.1 uncultured Alcaligenaceae bacterium
CGGTTGCGTACCGCGTCCCCGCCCCGGCAGGGCGTCATCCTGCTGGTTGTCGTCATCCTGTTGACGCTCTTTTTGGTCGTCGGCCTGAGCTTCGTGCTCTACGCCGAGTCGGAGGCAAATGCCTCGCGGATTAGCCGCGAGGCGCAGACGACTACCAACGACCGCGCCGACATCGACCCGACGGAGTTGCTCAACTTCGGCCTCGGCCAGTTGATCTACGACGTGCCCGACTTCGGCGAGCACATCTTCTCGGCGATGCGCGGCCATAGCCTCGCCCGCACCATGTACGGCTGGAACTACAGCCTCGGCACGGCGTACAACCCGGATAAGCCGAGCTACGACCCGGCGTTCTACACCGCGAACCCGACGGCGAACCAGATCGCGTACAACGGAGCCGGCCCGCTGCGAGGGGCGTCGCCGTTGGCCAACTACAACGACAATCAACTCGTCAACTACACGCCATTCGCCCGCTATCAGGGCGGGTTGCCGTCGCTCTTGGACGGCTTCATCCGCGACCCGGAGCGGCTCGTCCAGCTCAACAGCGCGCCGGTTTATCGAACCGCGGTCAACCAGCGGGCCGACCAAACGCCGAGCGGCGGCAGGAACTTCGCCGCTGGGGCGAACGTGCCGTACACGTTCCCCGACCGGACCAGCATGTTCCTGGCGGCCGTCCAGGCCGCGCCCCCGATGCCAAACAACCCGAGTCAGTACGACGCCAAGCCGAGGGTGCTACTGCCGTCGTTCTTCCGGCCGTTCACGTTCCGCACGGGGACGAGTACGGTGACGATGAACGACTTCCTCACCGACCCGACCTTCTGGACGCGCACCGACCCGACGCTGAAGTACTTAACGCTACGGCCGCGCCCGGCAGACATGGCCCCGTACTTCGACGCCAGCAACCCGAACAACCCGAACTACTTCCCGCTACCCAAGCGGGGCGGCGACGTGAACAATCTTGGGGCCTCCGGCTTTACCAGCGATCGCACGGTTCCCGAAATCAACGACAGCTTCTGGATGGACCTGAACTTCCCGGTGCGCACCACGGCGACCGGCAAGAAGTACAAGCCGCTGTTCGCCTTCCTGGTGACCGACCTCGACGGCCGGGTGAACCTGAACGTCCACGGTAATATCCGCGCCGGGGCACCCAACAACCGCGACCACGCCTCGCACCAGGGCGTCGGACGGCACGAGGTCAACCTGTCCAAGGTCCTCGACTACAAGGCAAGTCCTGCCGCCCCGCTAATCGAATGGCGAAACCTACTGATGGGCCGCTACGGTGCCGACGGCAGTCCCGCAGGTACTGTCACGCAGTACCCGAACCGGCTCGTGCGCTCGTATATCTCGTCGGTCGACTACGACGGCGTCGACCACACGCAGACGGCGAACAGCCCGCTCACGTCGCGGCTGACGTTCCCGGCCAACTTCCGCTCGTTCCCGGATTTCGAGTCGAACCGCGGTTTCGACGAACTGCACAACGACCCGGCGGCTCCGCCGAACCCGGGCTTGAACCACCCGCTATCGTACAGCGCCCTCAGCCCGGCCGGCGACGACACCCAGGCCGCCAAGCTGGCCGAGAACCTCTATTACCTGATCGGTACCGCCGGTCGCCTGAACGCGGATCGCGCGACCCTGTGCTCGCTGATCCCGCTGAACCTGACCGAGCCGCAGGTCCCCGGCATTATCCCGATCAGCGGTCTGAGTCGACGGTTCATGACTACGACGATGAGCTACGACCTCGACGTGCCCGGCATGAGCCCGCTTTTGGCCATCCCTCCGGGCGACGCGAGCGCCTACAAACTCGCCAACGACACCGATCCGTACCCAACCGCCCAGCCGACGACCTTCCCCAGCCCGAACGCGTGGCTCAACCCGACGCCGAACTCATCGGGTGACTTCATTGCCCAGGACGGCCGCGCCGCTTTGTTGAGCCGCGTCGACCTGAACCGGAAGCTACGATCCTACTTCACTCCCGCCGGTGCCTACGATGTGACCCTGGCCGCGAGCGCGATGACGGATCGCTTCCAGTTCGCCAGGGACATTCTGGACCGACTTGTGATCGCCACTGGGGCCAACCGGAACACCACCAATCCGCAGGAAATCGACGCCCTGCGCTATCTGGCTCAACTGGCCGTCAACATCGTCGATCATATCGACGAGGATGAGATTGCCACGGCGTTCGATTGGCAGCGCGCTCTCAACCCGGCGCGTCCACCCGCGACGGCCAAGGAGAACTTCGTCTACGGCACCGAGGCACCGCGGGTCTTGATCAACGAAGTTTACGCCGAGATGCGCAACGCCCCCGGCGAGCCGCCGCCGCCGATCGGGCCGTCGTCGCCGTTCCAGGTCAACTTCTATGTCGAATTGTACAACCCGCTGCCGCAAATCACCAACGCGACCGATCAGGCCAAGCACGACGCACGGCTCGTGGATCTTTCCGCGGTGCCTCCTCGCCCTCTGTACCGCATCGACATGATCGACCAGACGAATCCCGATCTGGCCAACCTCCGCAAGCCGAACAACGTGGACGGCCACGTGAATCTCATGCCCGGCACGGATGCGACTTGCACCGACTTCGGGACAACTCCCGGCGGAATCTCAACGTTCATACGGCCGAACGGCGGCACTCAGCAGAGCGCACCGGCCAGTAACGTCGGCTTCTATGTCATCTCCCCGAACGATAATCCGGAACGCGGAGTGGACCCGCAGTCGACCCATCGCACCGACCAGATGAAGGTCAGCAACGTGCCGCTGGCGAATGCGCCTCCGAACAAGCAGTACACCATCCTGTTGCGCCGTTTGGCGAATCCATACGCTGCCTTCAGTGACACGGGCGCGGGCGGGACGCCAGCGAACCCATATGTCACCGTCGATTACTTTCAGAACGTCCAGGCGCAGGACGCGATCCGCTACCTCCAGGGCCAGATTCAGCCCACACCTCGGCCGGAGGCGTCGCTGCCTTACGCCAGCAAGGGCCGCCGCGGGCCGCACATCGCCCGCGCGCCCGGCAACGAGCAAGACACGTCCGGCAATGCCGGTCTGTCGTTCTTCCGGCACAACTTCAGCGTTCCCGGTACGAATCCGAACAACAACAACGGCGGCAAGCTCGACTGGCTGATTCATGCCGACCGGCCGCTGGTCAACGTCATGGAACTGCTGCACGTCAGCGGCTACAAGCCACACGAACTCACGCAGCAGTTCGAGGCAGCGGTTCCGCCATCCCCAACCCCGACGAAGTTCGCCCATCGCGCCCCGTGGCGGGTGGCCAGCGCCCGCATCTACCGGGCGCTGGAGTTCTTCACCGTCGGCGACCGGGCGAATTCGGGGCAATCCGGCACGGTTCCGCCCCCGCCCAGTTGGACAGGGACCACCTCGGTGATCGGCCGCAAGGCGGGGCTGATCAACATCAACACCATTTGGGACAAGCACGTCCTCGACGCGCTCTGCGATGCAAACGCGACCAACCTATTCACGCAGAACGACGTGTCGGGAATGACCGACACGCCGAACCCAGCTAGTGCCCAGGGCGCATGGCGGGAAATCCTCCAACGCCGCTCGCAGCAACTGGGTGGCACCGCCACTGGCCGCAATCTACCGTTCCAGGGCCTAGCCGCGCCGCAGGTCTCACCGCAGGACCCACAGTACGATCCCAACAACTCCGGCCAACTCGCCACGGCCGCCGGCTACCTGGGCGACGATCCGTCAAGTGGACCCCCGTCGCGGACGTTCCCGCAGGTGACGAACCCTAACCATCCGCACGCCTGGGAGGAGTTGCTCACCAAGGTCGCGGGCAATCTGACGACGCGGAGCAACGTCTTTGCCGTCTATCTGACGGTCGGCTTCTTCGAGGTCAAGGACGACACGACGCGGCCGGTCAAGCTCGGGGCGGAGATCCGCACCCGCGAGGGCACCTACTTGCGGCACAAGATGTTTGCCGTCGTCGACCGCACCATGCTGGCCATTGACGACGACGCCACGTCCGGTGTCAACACCAACGTGTTCACTCAGGCGGACACCGCGGGCCGCGGCAAACGGCAACTGTTCCTGACCACCGACACCCACATCCCGCGGGGTACGCCGTCGATTCAGGTGACAATCTCCGGCGGAATCCCCAGGGACTACGACCAGTCGTCGCCGACCGAAATAACGGTCAGTCAGTCTCTAAACGGCAAGGTGGTCTACGTCGGCTACGGCAGTCAGCGCGAACAGGCGGTGGCGACGATTCCCAGCCCGGGCATTCCGGGCGTCGTGAACCTCACGTTTGCCGGCACGGGCGCGCAATTCGACCACTCGTCGGGGACGGTGATCACGACGTTCCGCCCCGGCAACCCCGGCCCGCAGGACCAGTTCGATGTCAAGCAGCCGCGCTACAAGTACGTCGTGCCGCACTGGCGGGTGATTCAGTAACGACATGGGGCGAGCCGAGAGCGTGTGCGACCGGAGGGAAGTCACAACGACTTCCCTCCGGTCGCGCCAGCTC
>CAZNSL010000578.1:0-4459 GCA_964574975.1 uncultured Alcaligenaceae bacterium
AGGCGAGCGTTTCAATCGCTCGCCTCGCCGACTCGGCTCGCGGCGTCACGGGGAGTTCCGTTAGTCGCAGTCATCGACCTTCACGCGGTAGCCGGCTCGGCGCAATTCGCGGGCAGCGCACCTTGCCTGGTCTTCGGAGCAGTACGAACCGTAACGGACCCAGGGGCCATGCGCGCACGTTTTGTACAGGACGACGTGGACATCGCAGGGTCGCCGATGGTGCGGGCGGCCGATCGGTGGATAGCCGACCCACGGCCGGGTCTGCGGGTAGTCGACGGGATACGGCACCGGCGGTGCGGGGAAGCGCGGGTATTGAGCGTTAGCCGTGGTGCCGAGGGCGAGCGCGGCAACGAGCGCGAGGACGGGACGCAACATGGCGGGTCACTCCTTCAGATGGATGGTTTCGGCCCTGTGGTGGGTTCGGCAGACCGAACACCTGGATAACGAACGACCTCCGACCACTTGCGCGATGTGCGGCCGGATTTGCGGTAGTTCACGGTTGGGAGTATGCTTAGCGCATGATCCCGCCGCTGCAATTCGAGCCGGTCTTCAAGACGGCACTTTGGGGCGGCCGACGCCTCGCCAAGCTGTTCCCCTCAGCCCCGCCGGTCGGGCCGGTGAGCGAGGCGTGGATCCTGAGCGATCATCCGGCTGGCCGCACGCCCGTCGCCGGAGGCCCGTTCGCGGGAGCCACGCTCAACGACCTCATCCGCGAGCGACACTCCGCTTTGCTCGGCGACTCGGCCGGACCGGGTGAGTTCCCGCTCCTCCTCAAGTTCCTCGACGCCCGCGAAACCCTGTCGGTCCAGGTCCACCCCGGCGACCGTCTGGCACGGACACGCTTCGACCAGCCGTGCGGCAAGACGGAAGCCTGGGTCGTGCTACACGCCGAACCGGGCAGTCGCATTTACGCAGGCCTACGTCCCGGCGTCGGCCCCGGCGACATTACGGCGGCACTCCACGCTGGGCGATGTGCCGATTGCCTTCACAGCTTCGAACCGCATCCGGGTGACTGCGTATTCCTGCCGGCCGGAACCGTTCACGCCCTCGGTAGCGGCATCGTCGCTTTCGAAGTCCAGCAGTCGAGCGACACGACCTTCCGGCTCGACGACTGGGGCCGCGTCGACGCCCGCACCGGCCTACCGCGCGAGTTACACATCCATGATGGTCTGGCGTGCATCGACTTCGACACCGGCCCGCGCCAGCCGAATCGGCCGAAGCTCGTTGCGACGGGGCCGGTGCAGGTGGAATCGCTGGCCGAGTCGCCGTACTTTCAACTGCAACGCTACTCCGGCCAGCAGCCGTTCGCGCTACCCACGGACGGCCGCTGCCGAGCGCTGGTCGGTGTCGAAGGCAGTTTGACGGTGCGCTGGCGAGGCAACGATGTGACGTTGACGGCTGGGAGAACGGTCCTCCTGTCCGCGTCGGCCGGTGAATGCGCGTGCCACCCGGCCGGGCCGTTCGCTCTCCTCGAATGCACTCCGATGAGTCCACCCGATGCTGGTTGACTTGAACAGCGATCTCGGTGAAGGCTGCGACACCGACGCGGCGCTCCTGCCGCTCGTCACGACCGCAAACGTCGCGTGTGGCTTCCACGCTGGCGACCCCGCGACGGCGTTCGCGACGGTGGCGGCCGCCGTTCGCCTCGGCGTCCGAGTCGGGGCGCACCCGAGCTTCCCGGATCGCGCCAACTTCGGGCGGCGCGAACTCGACCGAAGCGAGCGCGAGGTCTTCGAGGATTTGGTCTTTCAAATTGGCTCGTTGGCCGGCGTCGCCCGCGCCTGCGGAACCTCCCTCAGTCACGTCAAGGCCCACGGAGCGCTCTACAACCTCGCCGGACGCGACGAGCGGTATGCGAAGCCCATTGCAGACGCGGCGGCCGTATTCGACCTGCCGGTCTTCGGCCAGCCAGGCACGGCGATGGAAGCCGAGTGCCGTGGCCGCTGCGCATTCGTCGCCGAGGGCTTCGCCGATCGACGCTACAACGCGGACGGAAGTCTCGTCGCACGCTCACAGCCACACGCGCTCATCGACGACGCGAACGAGGCGGCCGCACAGGCGCTGCGGTTAGTCCGCGATGGCGGTATTCGGACGCTGTGCGTCCACGGCGATACACCTGGCACGGTTGCATTCGTGCGGGCACTGCGAGAGGCCCTGGCGTCGGCCGGCTTCGAGGTGCGGCCATTCGCATGAGCCTTCGCGTCCTCGATTCGGGCTTGCAAACACTCGTCGTCGACGGTGGCCGTCCTAGTACCCGCAGCCTCGGCGTGTCGCTCGGCGGCGCGGCAGATCGTACCGCTCTCGCCCTCGGTAATGCCCTCCTCGGCAACCCGCCGGACGCAGCGGCCCTCGAATTCTGTCTCGCCGGGCCGACACTGCAAGCAACGGCCGGCGTCGAGTGCGCCATCAGTGGTGCCCCCTTCGACGTGCCGCAAGGCGTCGGCCGCACGTTTTACCTCCACCCCGACGAAGTGCTGCGAATCGGTGGCACCACGCGCGGAGCGCGCGGCTACCTGTGCGTGCGCGGCGGACTATTGACGCAGGTCGTGCTGGGCAGTCGATCGTCGTTGGAGCCGGTCGCACGCGGCACGGAACTGCCGTGCGAACCGTCGCCTGAACGACCGTCGCGGCGCATCGTATTGCCGACGTCGCAGTCGAGTCCGATCCGGGCGATACCGGGACCGCAGGCCGATTGGTTCGACGCCCGCCAGTTTTTCGGCCCAACGTTCGAGGTCACGCCGGCATCGAATCGCCTGGGCTGGCGATTGCGCGGCGAGCCGCTGAACCGCGCGCCGCGTGAGATGGTGTCGGAACCGGTTGCCACCGGTGCGGTGCAGGTCGTCAACGACGGCCAGTGCATCGTTCTCGGCGTGGACGGACAGACGATCGGCGGCTACCCGAAAGTGGCCCAGGTGATCGTCGCCGACCTCGACCGCCTCGGCCAACTGCGGCCCGGCGAGCGCGTGACGTATGCGGCGGTCGGCCTCGACGAAGCCGCCGCCGCATACGCCGAGTACCGGCGTTTCTTGCACGAGTGGACGACGCGACTCGCCGTCACGCGCGCAATTCGGCCAGGTTCGTCATCAACGTCTTGATTTGCCCTTCCAAGTCCGCCACCTGTTCGCGCTGCTTCTGCACGACTTCGGCTGGCGCACCGCTGACGAACGCAGCGTTCGACAGCTTGGCCTGCGTCGATTGCAGGAACTTCTGCTTGTCGGCGAGTTGCTTTTCGAGCCGCTGCACCTCCTTGTCCACGTCGATCAGCCCGGCCAGCGAGACGTAGGCCTCGAAGTCCGGCAGCACTGCCGTCGTGGCCTGCGACGGCTTGGCGACTGCCGGCCCGCACGTCAGCGAACCGACGCCGGCCATCTGCGCGATGAACGGCTTGAGCGCCGCGAAGTCGGTCGCAACCTCGTCGGCGCAGCGCACGGCGACCGTCAACTCCGTCTTCGCGTCCACGGTATAGCGGTTGCGCACCTCGCGGACGCTGCGCACCAGGTCCTGCATTCGCCGCACTCGCGTTTCGACGCCCTCGTCGATCCACACCGCCGGGTAGTCCGGCCACGGGGCGATGCACACGCTTTCGGCCGCCTTGGCCGGGATCGGCAGGCCTCGCTCGGGCGCAACGCGCTTGAGGGCATCCCACACGGACTCGGCGACGAATGGCATGATCGGCTGCACCAGCCGCAGAATGCCGTCGAGAACGCCGACGAGGACGCGCTGGGCCGTCGCCCGCCCGGCCTCGTCCTTGAGCCGGTTCTTCGACATCTCAACGTACCAGTCGCAGAACTCGGTCCAGGTGAACTCGTAAATCGTCCGCGCGACCTCGTTGAACCGGAACGCCTCCAACTGCTCCGTGACCGTCTTCGTCGTGGTCGCCAGACGGCTCAAGATCCAATGGTCTTCGACCGGTAGTGACGTGAAATCGACTGGCCCGGCCGAATAGCCGTCCATGTTCATCAGGAGGAAGCGCGAGGCGTTCCACAGCTTGTTGGCGAAGTTGCGACCAACCTC
The DNA here is from genome assembly GCA_964574975.1 of uncultured Alcaligenaceae bacterium. Lineage (GTDB taxonomy): Bacteria > Planctomycetota > Planctomycetia > Gemmatales > Gemmataceae > JAXMAS01. Next base: position 4,015 of record CAZNSL010000578.1, read on the forward strand.
GAAGCGCTCGGAACCTTGCTTGGCCGTCGGCAGGTCCGGATCGTCGAACGGCCACGGCCCGCCGGGGCGGAACGCCTTCTTGCACGATGGACACGCGAGCTTCTTCGTCCGCATGTACATGTGTTCGTGCTTGACCGGCACCGTCGCCCCACAGTGCGGACAGATGTTGGCCACCGGCAGCCGGCTGTCCTGCGTCTCGCCGGAAATCGAGACGACGTAGTAGCGCAGCGCGTCGGCCCCGTACAGGTCGATCAGGTCTAGCGGATCGACGCCGTTGCCCTTCGATTTCGACATCGTCTCGCCAAAGCCGTCGAGCAGTTTCGGCGTGATGTAGACGTCCTTGAACGGCACGTCGCCGCAGTTGTACAGGCCGGTCAGCACCATGCGTGCAACCCAGAGCGTGATGATGTCGCGGCTCGTGACCAGGACACTCGTCGGGTAGTAG
>CAZNSL010000579.1:0-4459 GCA_964574975.1 uncultured Alcaligenaceae bacterium
CTGGCGAGTTCCTGCGGACTCGGCAGGTGTTTACCGCAGTGGGCCAAGGCTTCGCTCTCTTGTTGAAGCAGACCGAGTTCTTGCAGGTGGTGCGGGCTGAGCGATACCAAGTGGCTCTGGCGGGCGACGGCGATTTGTAGCGTCTGACGAATCCACCACGTCGCATACGTCGCCAGGCGAGTGCCGTGGGATACGTCGAAGCGGTCGATGGCCTGCATCAGGCCGCAGACGGCCTCTTGCAACAGGTCGGCGTAACTGAGGGAGTGGTGGCGGAAGCGTTTGGCGACGTGAGCGGCGAGTCGGATGTTTGCAGAGGCGAGGCGGTGTTTGTAGTGGATATATTTGTCGTGCAGCCGTCGGATCGACGAGATGGCACAGACGGCGTCTTCACAGTGCTCACGGATGAACTGCGCCATCGGCCACGGCTCGAGCGGCGGCCGGTGGGCCCGCAGCTTCGGAAAATGGCGGATGAGGATTTTGACGAGTTCCGTCTTCACGTCCCAGAAGTTAGTGAGCAACTCGCGCTCTTCTTCGGGGGTGAGCAAGTCCGAAGAGAATGTCGTCAGGTGAGTGTCCGGCGTGTCCGCGGCCGCCGCGCTGGCCGCCCCGAGGTGACGCGTTTTTCGGACCTGCTGTGTCGTGGTCATGTCCGTCGTTCCTTCCCCCATCGAGTCCGTGAGAGTGATGAAAACGCTACCGAGGCCGCAATCCGTTCCGGGGGCGGCCGCAAGTCGTGAGGCAGGCTGCAATCCGTGGGCTGCGCAAAGTCCTGGCGGGTCGTAAGAATTCGAGTCTCGTTCGGACCTCACCAGACGAAAATGGCCCCCCAGTCGCCCGTCAACAAGCGACCGGCCGGAGCCTCATCCGACCGTACAATTACTGCAACAAGCGGGGTCAAACGGGCAATCCGAATTCGCCCCGTATCCGACCGTCACGCCCCGGGCGCGTGCCCGGGCAGTAGCTCCAAAGCCTCAAAAGTTACCTGATTCTAACGCGGTGTGAAAGGCAGTTCAAGAGTCAATATCGAAAAGTGCCGATTTTCTTAGGAAGTCGGTGAAAGTTGTCCGCACGGGCGAAACGGACCGGTTTTGCGTTTGGCACCGCTCGGATTCGTGCGCTATACTTTTGGCTGCGGCCTACCACCGCGGCCACGCCCGCACGAATTCCCCTAAAGGTCCTGTCCGTGGGCGGTTACAAGCACTCCATCCTCGTCGTCGACGACGAGCCGGCCATTCGCAACCTCCTAACTGAGCTACTCAGTAACGAGTTCCACGTCGTCGCTGCACCTTCGGCTGAGGCCGCCCGCGAGGTCCTGGCACAACGGCCTATCGACATCATTTTGACCGACCAACAGCTCCCGGGACAGTCGGGGGTGCAACTGCTCGAACACGTTTGTCTGCGCAGCCCACAGACGATCCGCATCATGATGACAGGCCTCGGCCGGCTCGAAGACGCCGTCGATGCCATCAATTGCGGCCGGGTCCACCACTACCTGTTCAAGCCATGGAAAGCCGATCAACTGCTGCACACCATGCGGCAGGCCGCTCGCACCTTCCAGATGGAGAAGACCAACGCACTATTGCTCGAACAACTCCAACGGCTCAACCTGGAATTGGAGCAGCGCGTCCAGCAGCGCACCCACGAGTTGGAGGAAGCTAACCGACAGCTTCAGTCGCGCAACCTGATGCTGAAGAAAATGGCCCTAACCGATCCACTCACCGGACTGCCCAATCGCCGAGCGATGGACCACCTGGCCAAGCAAGAGTTGGTCCGCCGGGCGCGCTATCCCAGCTCGCTGTCGATCGGGCTGGTGGACGCGGACCACTTCAAGGACATCAACTCGGCGTATCTGTTGCCCGGCGGCGACCACGCCCTGACTTGGCTAGCGCAGACGCTGGCCAAGGCGGCGCGGACGGTCGACACCATCGGCCGGGTGGGCGGCGAGGAGTTCATGGTGGTCGCGCCGGAGACGGACCTGGAGGGGGCGCACATCCTCGGCGAGCGCTTGCGTTCGACGGTAGCAGCGGGCGAGACGACCTACAACGGGGCGACGATCCGGCTGACGATCTCGGTCGGCTTGGCGGTCGCGCCGGCGGGAGTGGCAGTCGGTTACGACCAGCTGCGCCTGGCGGCGGCGGCGGCCTTGAACGAGGCGAAGGCCACCGGCCGCAACCGCTGCGTCCTGCGGGTGCTGCCCGGCACCGTCCCGGCAGCGGCCGCGGCGGGCTGATGTCGCCGTAGAATGGCGGCATGACTGCGCCGCCGTGGCTGTATCCGCACGCCGCCTACGTTCACGTCCCGTTCTGCGCCCACCACTGCGGCTACTGCGACTTTGCCGTCGTCGCCGGCCGCGATATCGACGCCGAACTCTACCTCGATGCCCTCGAGCGAGAACTCTCCGGCGAACCGAGGCCGATCGACACCGCGTTCGTCGGTGGTGGCACGCCGACGCAATTGACGTGGCGGCAACTCGACCGGCTTTTCGCCACGATCCAGGTGGCCCATCCGTGGCCAGCGGACGGCGAGGTCAGCATCGAGGCGACGCCCGAATCGGTCGCGCCGGAGAAGGTCGCGGTCCTCGCCGACCGCGGCGTCGCGCGCGTTAGCCTCGGCGTGCAATCGTTCCGGCCGGCGACGCTGACGGCGCTGGACCGTCGCCATTCGGTCGCCGAAATCCGACCAGCCGTCGATGCCGTGCGCCACCGCATTGGCAACGTCTCGCTCGATTTGATCTTCGGTGTCCCCGGCACGACTCCGGCCGATTGGGAGGCGGACGTGGCCGCGGCCATTGCGCTCGCCCCGGACCACGTCTCGACCTACGGCCTCACCTACGAGAAGGGCACGCCTCTGACGCGCGAACGGCGGGCCGGCCGCGTCGTGCCGCTGACGGAAGACGACGAGCTGACGATGTACTTGCACGCCATCGACGCCCTGGCCGCGGCCGGCTACCGGCAGTACGAGGTGTCGAACTTCGCCAGGCCGGGCCGCGAGTGCCGGCACAACCAGGCGTACTGGGCCAACCGCGCCCACTGGGGCTACGGCCTGGGGGCGGCGCGTTACGTCGGCGGCGTGCGCTCGCGCAACACCCGGCGGTTCGACGATTACGTCCGCAAGACGCTCGCCGGCGAATCCGCCGTCGTCCTGCGCGAGGAACTCGCGCCGGAGGAACGGGCACGCGAGACGATTACGACGCAGTTGCGCCGCGCCGAGGGCATCGACCGCACCGCGTTCCACTCGCAAACGGGCTACGACCTCGACGCCCTGGCGGGCGAGCCGATCCGCCGATTCGTCGGGTTGGGGTTGTTGCGGGACGACGGCGATTCGGTGGCGTGGACGCGGGCCGGCGTCTGCGTCATCGACTCGATTCTGGCGGCGATGATGTGATGTCCCACACCGGAGGGTGCGGCGTGCGCAGCTTCAAGAGCCTCAGCGAGCAAGAAATCCTGGCCCTGGCCATCTCGCTGGAGGAAGAAGACGCCCGCATCTACGACGACTTCGCCGAGGGCCTCAAAACCACTCACCCGCAGGTGGCCGAACACTTCCGGGCCATGCGTGTCGAGGAGGACGGTCACCGCCACCGCTTGCTCACGCTCTACCGCGACAGGTTCGGCGAACACATCCCACTCATCCGGCGGCAGGACATCAAGGGTTTCGTCGGCCGTCGGCCCGTGTGGCTGGTCAAGCCGCTCGGCTTCGAGGCCGTGCGCCGGCAGACGGAGATGATGGAACTGGAGACGAAGCGCTTCTACGAGGCGGCGGCCCGCAAGGCGACCGACGCCGGTGTCCGCCAACTCCTCGGCGATCTGGCCGAGGAGGAGCGTAAGCACGAGATGGTAGCCGAGTCGTTCACGTCAGCCCCGCTCGGCGAGGAGGAGGCGGCCGCCCGCAACCGCCTGTTCGTCCTCCAGGTCGTGCAACCGGGTCTGGCTGGCCTGATGGACGGCTCCGTCTCGACGCTCGCGCCTTTGTTCGCCACGGCGTTTGCCACGCACAGCAGTCGCGACACGTTCCTGGTCGGCCTGGCCGCGAGCATCGGGGCCGGCATCAGCATGGGCTTCGCGGAAGCGCTCTCCGACGACGGCAGCCTGACGGGCCGCGGCCGACCGTGGCTGCGCGGGCTGATCTGCGGGGCGATGACGGCCGTGGGCGGCCTCGGGCACACGCTGCCGTACTTGATCCCGGAGGTGTACACGGCCACCGGTGTGGCAATCGCCGTCGTGATCGTCGAGTTGTTCGCCATCGCCTGGGTGCGGGCACGCTACACGGACACGCCGCTCTTGTCGGCCGTGTTTCAGGTTGTCGTCGGCGGGTTCCTCGTGTTCCTTGCCGGTATCCTCATCGGCAGCGCGTAGGAATTCACCGAGGAATTAGCCACGGATGAACACAGATTGACACAGATGAATACAAGAGTTCATTCTTGTATTCATCTGTGTCTATCTGTGTTCATCCGTGGCTAATT
>CAZNSL010000580.1:0-4453 GCA_964574975.1 uncultured Alcaligenaceae bacterium
TTCCACCAGTGCGTCCGGCTCCGCGACCGCGCGGAGGTAGCGCGCCAGCAGCATCTGCACGGCCTGGACCTTCTGCCAGTCGGCGTAGCCGATGCGTACCTCGGCCCCCTCGTCGCTGGGCCGCAGGCTATCGGTGGCGCTGGTGATGCCGCGGTGCAGGTAGTCGAGGATTTCCGCCAGGCGAGCCGCTTGCGAGGGGCTGAGCTTCTGCGGCAAATCCGGTAGGTTGCGCTCGCTGACCTGCCAGAAGCGGTCGGCCTCCTCGTCGTCGGGGTAGTTGGCGACGCCGTGAGTCGCTTCGCCCGGCAGCGTCCGCAGATTAGGTGCCACTGTCGGGTGGAACGCCGCCTTCTCCTGGGCGATCCGCAGGGCGATCTCGGCGTTGGAGCCGTAGATGAGCGTCGAACGGCCGATGCCGACGCGGTCGCCAGGCCGCAGCCGGCGGATCTGCACCGGGTTGCCGTTGATGCGGGTGCCGTTGGTGCTGTCGAGGTCGGTGAGGATCACGTCTTCGTTGTCGTGCTGGACCTTAGCGTGATACCGACTGACGCGCTCGTCGTTGAGGCGAAGGAGGTTGCCTTCCTCGCGGCCGATCGTGACCGGGATGGCGAGTTCGCGGAAGACGCGGCCCTTGTCGACGCCTTCGACGACCTGAAACGTGACGGTCTTCATAGCCACCCTCAGGACGAGCCGACCTCTCGGAAAGTAGAGGCGGGGACGAAGCGGACTACGGTGACCATCGCTTGTACCTGACCGGGGTCCGGAAGTCCAGTTAAATCATTGTCGATTGTCGCAATTCGGAAGTCAATTCGGCGGGGACGAATTCGACCTCCGGCAGGTGTCGAAACCAGGTGAGCTGTCGCTTGGCGTAGTTACGGCTCCGCTGCTGGATCGAACGCACGACAGCCGGCCAGTCGGACTCCCCATTCAGATAGTGTAGCAGGTCAGCGTAACCGAGCGCGGCGGCCGCCTCGCGGCTCGGCGGGCGAGGCAAGTCGCGCAGCCGGCGGGCCTCGTCGAGCCAGCCGGCGTCGAGCATGGCCAGCACGCGGCGGTCGATCCGCAAGTATAGCTCATCGCGCGGGCGGTCGATGCAGAAGACCCTCGATCTCAGATTGGAAATCTCAGATTCCCGACGCCATTCCGTCTGCCAGTCGCCGATGGATCGGCCGGTCAGTTCCCACACTTCGAGCGCCCGCACGACTCGTCGTACGTCGTTGACGTGCAGCCGCCGAGCCGTCGCCGGATCCACGTCCGCGAGCCGGGCGTGCAGCGCGGCCGGTTCCTCCGCTTCGAGCCGCGTCCGTAGGGCCGGGTCGCGCGGCGGGCCGGCGAACAGCCCGCGCAACAACGCCTTCAGGTAGAGTGGCGTCCCTCCGACGATCAGGGCCACCTTGCCGCGCGCTTCGATGTCGCGCACCGCGTCGGCGGCCCGGTCGAGCCACCAGGCGACGTTGGCCGTCTCCCATGGGTCCAGCACGTCGAGTAGGTGATGCGGCACGCGCTGCCGGTCGGCCGGCGTCGGCTTCGCGGTGCCGATGTCCATGCCGCGGTAGAGCGTCATGGAGTCCATGGCGACGATCTCGCCACCGACCTGCTCGGCCAACTCCAGCGCGAGGGCCGACTTGCCGGACCCGGTCGGGCCGGTCAGGACAACTGAGCGACGGAAGTCGGCGGGGGAAGGCATTGACGCATCGTAGCAGACCGCGGGCGAGCCGGCCCTTCACGGACACGACTCGCCTCGGCTCGCAGGTCGCCGACAGCGAGGAACAGGACCAGGCGGTATGTCGCTTCTACTTCTTCACCGGCCAGAGGCGGTTCGGGTCGAAGTCGGCGTCGTCGAGTTTCACGTCGAGTTGGAAGCGGTCGAAGCAGACGTAATCGACTTCCGTTCCGTTCGGGTCCATCGTGATCGACACGACTGGGAACTTCGTCGCCGGGTCGAAGTAGTACTGCCGCTTGCCGCCCTGTGGCACCTCCGGGGCGTAATTCGGTGGCAGCGTCAGCTCGACGCCTTCCAACGGCACCGGGTACTCCGGCCGCAGTGTTGCACCGAGGAACTTGACCGACGCGCCCGAACCGGGGCGAGCGGCCAAGTCGAGGAACTTGCCGTAGCGCTCGATGATCCGGCCGACGCCGGACGCGGTGATCGGGTAACGGCTCGACGACTTCACCAAGGGACTGTCGAGCGGGAAACTCATCCGTCGGCCGCCGCCCATCAGCGGGATGTCGCCGGCCGCGGTCAGGACGTGCAGCTTATTTTCGTGTTGGCCGTTGACGTAGACGATCTCGCGGCCCTTGCCTTCGTCGCCGAGCCACTTGAAGTGGACGCTCCACGGCTGCTCGCGGAAGCGCACCATGATGATCTCGTCGGGCTTCATGGTGCCGTTGGCCGCCACTTCGCGCCGCCGTAGACGAGCGATGTAGGACGGGTGGCTGGAGTAGGCGGCGGTGGCCTCGAGGTACAACCGCCGCGGCTCATCGTCGCTGGAATGCCCGGCCGGTTTCACATCGCGCTGCGCCCCGACCGGCGACAGCGGCATTGCCAGCGTCGTGGCCCCGGCCAACTGCGGCAGCGGGTTGGGGGCCTGCACGGCAGGCCGCGGCACCGCCACGCGCTGGGCAGCGGTGCAGCCAGTCAAGCCGACGACGACGAATACCAAGGTGCGGGCGGCCGCGTCCGTGCGGCGGGGCATGCGCGAGTCCTCCGGCGAACCACGAGGCGGGCGGAGACTAATCGAAGAGTCGGCAAACGGATAGGCGAATTTGCTGCACGCGCATCGCCGGCTCCGCGCGGGCATCCGGGCGACGAGGGGTGTCAACGCAAACCCGTGCTTATCGGCAGAGTAGGGAAGGATGATTCGGCGCAGCCAGCAGAGTTCGCCATACGACGGCGCAAAATGGCGAAGCGAGGCGGTAAACCTCTCGCATTCGGCGGCGGCGGCGTGTATGCTCGGTGCGGCCCCGCCTCTGGGACGCGGGGCGCGATACTCACCCGGAGCGACGCATGAACCTGAGCCAGTTCTACGACGAGGTAGCCCGCCGCGCGGACACCGAGAAGACCAAGATTGGCGTGGCCGACACGAAGCGAGTACTGTCCGAGGCGTTCAAAGTCCTCGCAGCCCTGGACACGGCCACGTTCGCCGATGTCGTCGCGAAGGGCGTAATCAACGCGAAGAAGAAGGGGAAGTAAGGAGTGCTGAGCCTTGTAGTCTTGTAGGGTGGGCCGAGTGGAGCGAGTCCCACCGCGAAGGCGCAGCCGCTGCACGTTCGCGGTGGGAGGGGGGGGGCGGTGTTGCGCCCCCCCCGCGGCCGGGCCCCGCCCGCGCCTGGGGGGGGGGGTCCCCCCCCCCCCCCGCCCCACCCTACAAGATTCGGCACTACGCCAACGCGATGACGTGGTTGCTGAGCCGCTCGTAGCCGGCGTCGGTGATCAGGTAGTTGTGTTCGATGCGCATGCCGCCGACGCCCGACTCGTACAAACCCGGCTCCAACGTCACCACGTCGCCGGCCACGAGCGTTTCGGTCGCCTTGTGCACGAAGTACGGGGCTTCCGGGTGCGTCAGGCCGAGGCCGTGGCCGGCGTGGTGCGGGAACAGGTCGGCCTTGCCGCCGAACGCTCCGCGCACCGCGTCGTACACCGCCAGACACGACGCCCCGGCCCGCAGCGCGTTTTCGCCGGCTTTCATCGCCGCCTGGCAGGCATCGAAGTTGCGCCGCTGCGCGTCCGTCGGCTTGCCGCCGATGGCGAGCGTGTTGGTGAAGTCGCTGCGGTAGCCGCCGATCACGACCGAGTAGTCGAGGATGAACAGGTCGCCGTCGCGCAGGACGCGATCCGTCGGCGGGCCGCCCTTGCGCTCCGGTCCCGGCGAAACGGCAAAGTCACCGTAGACGACCACCGGCTTTCCCGCGGCCTTGACGCACGCGGCCACCACGCCGCCGTAGACATCGAGTTCGGACATGCCGGCCGCGAGGTTCGCCCGCGCCCAGGCGTGGCCGGCGTCGCAGGCGGCCATGCAGGCGCGCAGGGCCGCGACCTCGTCGGCGTCCTTGGCGCGACGCATCTCCGCGACCGCCCGCGTCAGCGCGGCGTGGAGCGGGTTGCCGAAGCAATCGTGGATGCCAGTCACGCCGAGTTCGGCCAACTCCGCGTCGATCGCCAGTTGCCGCGGGCCGGAACCGGGCGTCGGGCCTTCGTACCAGTTGGTCGTCACCTTTTCCTCGACGAGCGCGGCCGTTACGGACGGGGCGGCGCGGCGGTCGGTGACGAGCGTGGCCGAGCCATCGCGGCGCACCAACAGGACGGCCGGCATCGGCGTGCCGAGGCTGATCGGGTCGGCGTAGGCCGCGGCGAAGTAGGCGAGGTGGATCGGGTCGGCTAAGACGAGGACCGGTACGTCGGCGGGCACGTCCAGCCGCTCGCCCAACGCCATCAGCTCGGCCAGTGTCGCCG
>CAZNSL010000581.1:0-4449 GCA_964574975.1 uncultured Alcaligenaceae bacterium
CGGCGACGCCGCCGCCGCCCAACCTCTTTGGGAGCGCTACTTCGACCGCCTCGCCCCCGCCGCCGGCCGCAACCTCCGCGGCGCGCCCCGGCGCGCGGCCGACGAGGAGGACGTGGCCCTGAGCGCGTTCGCCAGCTTCTGCCGGGGGGCCTCCCAGGGCCGGTACCCGCAGTTGAGCGACCGCACCGAACTGTGGGACTTGCTCGTCCTCATCGCGACGCGCAAGTCGATCGACCTGGTCCGACGCGAGTGTCGTCAAAAACGCGGCGGCGGATGGGCCGCAGTGGAAGCCACGCCGACCGACTCGCCGTCTTCCGCGGCCGAAAACCCGGTCGAACGGGTCGTCGGCCGCGAGCCGACCCCCGAGTTCGCCGCCCTGGTCGCCGAGGAGTATCACCGGCTGTTGGACCTACTGCGCGATGGCGAATTGCGTCAAATGGCGATTTGGAAGATGGAGGGCTTCACCAACGCCGAGATTGCCGACAAGATCGAGCGCTCGGAGCCAACCGTCGAACGCCGGCTCAAGCGCATCCGCAAAATCTGGGAACAGGAGTCGGGCCGATGAGTGACACGCCCTGGTCCGAACAGATGCGCGGGGAGTTCCGCCGGCTGATGGACCGGCTGGACGGTGAACTTCGTCAGATCGCGGTCTGGAAGATGGAGGGTTACACGAACGGGGAGATCGCCGACAAGATCGGGCGCTCGGAGCCGACCGTCGAACGCCGGCTCCGCCGCATCCGCAGGCTCTGGGAACGGGACCGAGTTCGATGAGCGACACGTCACGCGCCGACACGTCCCTCGACGACCTCATCGAGGACGTCTGCGTCCGCTTCGAGGACGCCTGGCGGGCCGGCCAGCGGCCGTCGCTCGACGAGTACCTCGGCGAGGCGCCCGCGGGCGGGCGGGCCGCGTTGCTGCCCGAGTTACTCAAGCTCGACGTGTACTACCGGCAGCGGGGCGGGGACCGGCCAACCCCGGACGACTACCGGCAGTGCGTCCCGGACGACCGGCCGTCGCTGTGGGCCGTTTTCCCCAATTCAATGGCCGGCAGGCGGGGCACGCTCGACCGCGACGCCCCGGGCGGCGATACCGGCGAGGCGGCGGGTGGCATCATCGGCGGCCGATACAAGCTCGTTGAGAAGGTCGGCGAAGGCGGCATGGGTGAGGTCTGGGCCGCCGAGCAGACGCAGCCCGTCCGCCGCCAGGTCGCCCTCAAGCTCATCAAGGCGGGGATGGACTCGAAGGCGGTGCTCTGGCGGTTCGGGGCCGAGTCTCAGGCGCTGTCGCTGATGGACCACCCGAACATCGCCAGGGTATTCGACGGTGGCCGGACCGAGGACGGCCGGCCCTTTTTCGCCATGGAGTTCATTCACGGTGCCGCCGTCACCAAGTACTGCGACGACGCCCGGCTCACCATCCTGGAGCGGGTCGAACTCTTCGTGCCCGTCTGTCAGGCGGTCCAGCACGCGCACCAGAAGGGCGTCATCCACCGCGACCTGAAGCCCTCGAACATTCTCGTCTGCCGTCAGGACGGCCGGCCGGTGCCCAAGGTGATCGACTTCGGCCTGGCCAAGGTCCTGCACCAGCCACTCACCGAACACACGCTGTCCACGGCCCCCGGCGCGATCCTGGGGACGCCGCTGTACATGAGCCCCGAGCAGGTTGAGTTCAACAACCCGGACGTCGACACGCGCTCGGACGTGTACTCGCTCGGCGTGGACCTTTACGAGTTGCTCACCGGGACGACGCCGTTGGAGAGGCAGCGGTTCAAGGACGGCTCCTGGCCCGAGGTGCTGCGGCTGATCAAGGACGAAGAGCCGCCCAGGCCGAGTAACCGTTTGAGCGGCTGCGAAACGCTGCCAAACGTGGCCGCCCGGCGGAACCTGGAACCGGCACGGCTGCCGCGGCTGGTTCGCGGCGAACTCGACTGGATCGTCATGAAGTGCCTGGAGAAGGACCGGTCGCGGCGCTACGAGACTGCGAGCGCCTTGGCGCTGGACCTTCAGCGGTACCTGGCGGGCGAACCCGTCCAGGCGGCACCGCCGAGTGCGGCGTACCGGGTGCGGAAGTTCGTTCGCAAGAACCGCGGGCCGGCTGCCGCCGCGGCGGTCGTGTTCCTGGCCCTGTTGGCCGGCATCGTCGGCACGACGATCGGCCTGGCGCGGGCACAGCGGGCGCTGGTGAAGGCCGAGCAGAAGGAGGCCGAGGCCGAGGCCGTGACCGCGTTCCTGGAACACAACATCATCGCGGCGGGCCGGCCGGCGGGGCAGGAGGGCGGGCTGGGTCGGGACGTGAAACTGATCGAAGCCGTGCGCAACGCCGTGCCGTACGTGAAGGCGAATTTCACGAACCAGCCGCTGATCGAGGCCCGGCTGCGGATGACGCTCGGCCTTTCGTTCGAATACCTCGGGGACTGCGCCGCGGCCGAATCGCAGTACGAGGTCGCGCGACGCCTGCGGGGGGCACACCTGGGCCTTGACCACCCGGACACTCTCAAGAGCATGGCCTGGTTGGCCGGCGCCTACGCCGGACTCGACCGCCATCCGGAGGCGGCCGGGCTCCGCGAGGACGTGCTGCAGCGCCTCAAATCGACGCTCGGGCCGCACGCCCCGGAGACCCTCGAGGCCATGAGTCAACTGTCCCAGAGTTACCTCGTCCTCGGTCGCACCAACGACGCACTGGCCCTGTGCCAGGACCTGTTGTTACTCCGACAGGCGACGCGCGGCCCGCACCACGCGGACACGCTCAGGAGCATGAGCGACCTGGCCCATGCCCATCACGCCCTCCGCCAACACCCGAAGGCCCTCGAACTCCGCACGGAAGTCCTCGCGCTCCAACGGGCGAATCTCGCCCCGGAACACCCGTCCATCCTCCACAGCATGAATAACCTCGCGACCAGCTATTCGGAAACCGGCCGCCACGCCGAGGCGCTGGACCTCCGCGAGAAGACTCTGCAACTGAGGAAGGCTCAACTCGGGCCGGACCACCCGGACACGCTTTGGAGCGTGTGGGCAACCGCGGAGTCGCTGGTGCATTTGAGGCGCGGGGACGAGGCGGCCGCGGTGATCGACGAGTGCTTGCGCCTCGCCGCCGGCAAGGCCGATAACCGCCGACTCATTCAGGCGGCGAAAATCCTGCAGTTGCGGCGCCTCGTCGCGCAGACGGGCCCCGCCGCCGACTTCCGGACCTGGGCCGAGACTTGGGAGACGCCGAACCCCAAGGACCCCGGCAGCCTGTACTGGACCGCCTGCGCCTGGGCCTTGACCAGCGCGGTCCAGGCGAAGGCTCCCGCAACGGACGCCGCCGGGCGCGCCGCAGCAGACGCCGACACGGCGATGGCGTGGCTGGCAAAGGCGGTCGCCGCCGGGTACGACAACCGCGCCAACCTGGAATCGGACCCGGACCTCGCCGAGCTGCGGACCCGGGGCGACTTTCCGCGTCTCCTGGCGAGTCTTCGAGTAAGGGCGACAGCCGCCCCTGTTGGCCCGGCGAAGTGACCCAGCCTGCACCGGCCGCTGACGGCGGCGTGGCGTCCGCAAACCTTGAGTGGGGGAGGGACGATGGGCGACCTGCGACGGACGAATACGCCACCTTCGTCCCTCGACAGCTTCATCGAAGACGCCTGCGTCGACTTCGAGGACGCCTGGCGGGCCGGCCAGCGGCCGCCGCTCGAATCGCACCTCGGCGAACTGCCCGCGGACGGGCGGGCCGAACTCCTGCGGGAACTTTTGAAGCTCGAGCTGTACTACCGGCGTCGGGCCGGGGAGCGGCCAACCGCCGGCGAATACGGCACGCGCTTCCCGGGCGACGCCGAGTTGGTCCGGCAGGTGTTCTCCGACTCCCTACCCGGCCGAGACGCCGCAGCCGGGGCCGGCGGGACCGGCGACCAGGGCGCAACGCCGCGGGAGGCAACGCCGCCCGCGGACGGCCCAGTCCGCGTCGGCCAGCGGATCGCCGACTTCGAGATCCTCGACGAGTTGGGCCGCGGGGCGATGGGCGTGGTCTACCGCGCCTGGCAGCCCGCCCTGAACCGCCGGGTGGCCCTGAAGGTGGTGCGGGCCGGGGACCGCGCCACGACCCAGGGCCTGGCCCGCTTCCGCACGGAGGCAGAGGCCGTCGGCCGGCTGCACCACCCCAACATCGTGCAGGTCTACGGGGCCGGCCGGCACGGCGAACTGCCCTACCTGGTGCTGGAGTACGTGGACGGCGGCAGCCTGGCCCAGCGCCTCGGCGGTGCCCCGCTGTTCCCACGCCGGGCCGCGGAACTCGTGGCGGCCCTGGCGGGGGCCGTCCACGCCGCCCACGGGTGCGGGATCCTCCACCGCGACCTGAAGCCGGCCAACGTCCTTTTGGCCGCCGACGGCACCCCCAAGCTCAGCGACTTCGGGCTGGCCCGGCTCGTCGGCGGCGACGGGCCGGCGAACACGCAGACCGGGGACGTGGTCGGCA
>CAZNSL010000582.1:0-4447 GCA_964574975.1 uncultured Alcaligenaceae bacterium
TTTGTCCGCTTACTCCGACCGCTGCGCGGCCTGAGTGCGCGGCTCGGATGAGACGTTAACCCCCGACTTCCACCGTCGCCGCGACGATGATTGGTGCGGTGTGATCCGTACCCTTCACGAACTCGATCCGCTCGACCTTCGCCGCCGGCCGCTTTGGCGCGATCGCAAGATAGCGTACTTGCTGCTGGCCGCGGAGGGTGTATGCCAGCTTCGAGCCGGGCACGTCCACGACGCGAATGTAATCCGCAATCTCGACACCGTTCCGCAGCTCGCGGTCCTCGGTCTTCCCGTCGGCGTAGACGAAGCGCACGACTAGCGACACCGACGCGGGCTGACCGCCGGGGCTGGCCCAGCCGGCGATACCGCCCAACAGGTGCAGCGCCTTGACGGGAGTGTTGCACGGCACGCTCACCGACTTCGGCATCTGCGCCGACACCGCTCCGATAGGGCCATGCAACACGACGACGTTCGGCACTGAACCGTCGCGCGGGTCGATGACCTGGAACGGCACGCCGTCGAACGTCAGCGTGCCCCAGCGCGGGAAGACGAGCCGCTCGATCTCCGCCTCCTTCGCGTAGAACATGCCGCGGCTGCTGGCGATCGTCGCCGCCTTCGACAGCGGCAACGGCAAAAAGCGGTCGCGGGCCGTCAGGAAGGCGAGCAGCGACGCGAGATCGGCCGGCGGCAGCGACTCGAAGCCTTCCGGCATCAGCGACTTTCGCGTGTTCGCCAATTCGTCGATATCCTCGCGCAAGACGATGTGCCGCTTGTTCTCCGCGTCGAGTAGTTCGACGGCCGTCTTCGTCTCGCCGGCGAGCAGCCCTTGCAGCGACGTGCCACGCTTGGTCAGCACGCTGTACTGCTGGTAGTTGCCCTCGACCGAGCGGTTCGGGTCGAGAATTTCGATGAGCAACTCCGGCCGCTCGCGGACGGCCATGCCGGTCAGGTCGGGTCCGACGTTCGCACCGAGGTCGCCGTGCTTGTGGCACTTCGCACAGTTCGTCTCGAACACGACCCGGCCGCGGACCTTGTCGCCGGCCTCCTTGGTCAGCGGTGCGAGCCGGTTGAGGACGGCCTGACGGTCGGGGTTCGGTAATCGGCCGCTGCTGGCGAATACCTTCGCTGCCCGCGCGGCCAACGCCTTGTCGGGATGGCGCGTCAACAGTTGCGCTTGATCGACGCCGAGATCGCCCTTGTCGACGGTGCCCTTCTCCATGCCATCAACGAGCGCCTTGGCCCACGCGGTCCGACGGGCCAGCAGCGCAACCGCCGATGATCGCACCGCCGGCGTCAGTTCGTCCCAGCGGGCGACGACGGCGGGGCCGACCGCGTCGGAGCGGCTCTCGGCGAGGGCGTCGAACACGCCGCGCGCCCACGTCGGGCTGGACTTCGCCGAGAGCGTTTGGAGCAGCTTCGCGGATTCCTTATCGCCACCGAGGGCGATCAAGTCGCGGGCCGCGGCGAGGCGCTCGGCCTCATTCACCTTGTCGTCGGCGACGCGGACCGTGAGGGCACAGATCACATCACCCGCGATGGTCGCCAGCGTGTCGGCCTTGCCCCCGGCCTTGAGCAGCGCGGCGAGCGAAGGCAGTGCTGTCGCCGGCAACTTTGCCGTCAGTGCCTTGAGCGACGATTCGGCGGCGGCATTGAAGGGCAACGGTTGATTCGCCGGCCAGGCGGCCGCGACGCCGCCGAGGATCGCGTCGGCGTTCGCCGGGTTCGCTGCAGCCGCATCGAACAGGCGAGCCAGGTCGAGCTTGCCGCCGCGAGCGACGTGACCGGCGACGATCTTGAGCGCCTCGGGCTTCGCGTTCGGCTGGGCCAGGAAGTCGATGCCGCTCGGGGCGGCCGCGGCGATAGCGGCGAGCGGAATCCAACGGTCGCTGGCGTTGCGGTCCTCGGCCATCATCGCGGCAACGGCCGCCGCGACGGCCGGCGACCCCGGCATCTCTGCGAGCGCGTGGAGCGCGGTGAGTCGCACGCCGGCGTCCGGGTCGTTCAAGCACTGGTGATCGACGATGACCTTGACCATTTGTTCGTCGCGGGTCATTCCGTCGAGCAGCGCCCGGCGCACCGCGGCTTCGGGGTGTCGGATCAACGCGGCCTTCCCTTCGAGGTCGATGCCGCTGCCGAAAAACCGCACGACGCGCATGGCGTTCGCCGCACCCGGCCCGGCCTTGGGGTCTGTCGCCGTGTCTAGCGCGACGGTCATCGCGCGAGTATCGGGAACGCCACGAACGAGTTGCTCGACCATCAGACGCTGCGCCGTCATCCGCCAGAACAGGTTGTCGCTCCGGAGCGCGGCGGCTTGCTGCTCGGCAGTGTCCAGCTTCGGTTTGGCCGACGGCTTCGACGCCTTGTGGACGACGCGGTAGATACGGCCGTGCGTCTTGTCGCGCAGCGGCGTCTCGTAGGCGTTACCCTTGCCGGTGTGGAAGCCGTGCGGCGTCGGGTTGTGCTGCACGATGTACGCGTACCAGTCGATCACCCACAGCGCTCCGTCCGGGCCAACTTCGGCCATCGTCGGGGCGCACCACTCGTCGTCGGATGCCAGGATGTTGAAGCCGTCCTTGGCGACGATGTTGCTACCGTCGCGCGTCAGCCAGTGCGTCGAGACGAGGTGCCCGGTCGGCTCGCAGACGAATGCGGCTCGGTTCCAGTACTCCTTCGGGAAGCTGCGGGCGGTGTAGACCGCGTGCCCGGCTGCGGCCGTGAAGCCGCCGTGCCAATCGACCTGCCGCACTTTGTCGGTGATCGGGTGCAACTTGCGGAAGTCGGCCGCGAAGGCGCTGCCCTTGCCGTACCAGCCGCGCACGCCCTCGAACGTGCGGTTCGGGACACCTAGGAACCAACTCTGGTCGTTGTTCGCCGTCGAGGCCAGCACGTCGCCCTCTTCCATGAAGCCGAGACCCCAGGTGTTGTTGCTCGTCGGTGTTACGAATTCGAGGACAGAGCCGTCCGGCTTGAAGCGGAAGATGCCCTGGCCAAACTTGTGCGGCTTGTCATCGACGGTGCCGCTATAGCCGGAGTAGCCGACCGTGCCCCAAATCCAGTTGTCGAAGCCGTAGCGCAGGTTGCTCGGCCCGGCGTGCGTGTCGCCCGCGCCCCAGCCGGTGAACAGCACACGCCGCTCGTCCGCAACGCCGTCGCCGCTCGTGTCCTTGAAGAACAGCGTGTCCGGGTACGCCGTGACGATCAACCCGCCGTTGGAGTGGACGAGGCTGGTCGGCACGCTGAGCTTGTCGGCGAAGACGGTGCGCTTGTCGGCTCGGCCGTCGCCGTCAGTGTCGTCGAGGATGACGATGCGGTCGTTGCCTTCGCCCTGTTTGTGCAGGTCGTTGGGGTAATCGACGGTTTCGGCGAGCCAGAGTCGGCCGCGTTCGTCCCAGGCCATCGCAATCGGCTTACCCTGGATGAGCGGCTCCGACGCGAACAACTCGACGGTGAACCCGTGCGGCGTGGTGAAGTGCTTGACCGATTCCTCCGGCGGCAGCGGCTTCTGCATCCTCGCGATCGGCTCGGCCTGCGTGCCCCAACTTGCCTTCGGGACGTAGTTCGGAATCTTGGCCTCGACGTACTCGAACGGCTTCAGGTCGTCGCGCGGCTTGAGTCGGCCGGCCGTCCACTTGACGCCGTTAGCGAGCAGGGCGTGGAAGCCGAGTTCCTTCCAGGTGCGCTCGTCGTGGCCGAGGGCGGTGTAGTAGACTCGTCCCCGGCCCTGCTGCCGCACCCAGGTGTACGGCTCGTAGCCGCCGGATTCCTCGCGCGCCATCAAGACGCGGATGTCGTCGGCCAGTTCGTTGTGCCGGTACGTCTCGTCCCAACTGGCGAAAGGTGCGAGGCCGCGCATGGCCGGGTGGGCCGCGTCGATGATCTTGGCCGCGAAGGTGCCGGTGCCGTGCTTCCAGAAGCGACCGCCGACGAGGGCCGTGTAGCGGCTGCTGTTGCGAAACGTGTGCGACGCGCAGTGGACGGCGACGACGCCCTTGCCGCCCTCGACGAAATCGAGGAGGGCCGACTCGTTTTTCGGCGGCAACTCGCCGGAGTCGCGGAAGATCATCAGGGCGTCGTACTTCGCAAGCGTCTCCGGTACAAGTTCGGCGACATCGACGGTGAAGGTCGCGTCGATGCCGCACTTTGCGAGGGCGTCGCCGACGATTTTGGCGAACTCGTGCGGCCGGTGGTGCCCGCGGTCGCCGAGAAGCAGGAGTTTCAGCCGCGGTTGGTCGCGCCCCGTCGCGGCGGCCGCGGCGAGGAGGGCGAGTGCGAACAGGCCAGCGGAAGTGCGGCGGAGCATAAGTGCGGTCCTCGGCGACGTTCCTGCTTCGTTGCCTCAGCCCCGGAGGGGCGGCCGTCGGTAGCCAGGGGCGTCAGCCCCTGGCCCGGGAGTCCCCGACCACAAAGCCCCGGAGGGGCGGCAGACGGAACCGCGCGGGATGCCTGCCGC
>CAZNSL010000583.1:0-4447 GCA_964574975.1 uncultured Alcaligenaceae bacterium
GCGACAGATTCTGTCGCCCCTCCGGGGCTGAACTCATTCACACCCACTGGTCCCAGGGGCTGACGCCCCTGGCTACCAACGGCCGCCCCTCCGGGGCTAAGGCAAACGCCACCATGGCCTCTCCCCACCTGCAACTGTTCGACCGCGTCCGCTCGCGCCTGAAGCCGCCGGTCTTGATCGCCCTCGGCTCGCCGCGGCAGGCGTCGGACCTGGCCAACCACCTCGCGCTGCCCGGAACCGCCTGCTACCAGATGGATCTGTACCAGGCCGACCGTCTCGCCGCCGAGCTGCGCGACCTCGGCACCGGCGCCGAGGTGCTGACGGCCGCCGACCTGTGGGACGTGCCGCGCCGCTTCCGCACCGTATTGGTGCCGTCGCCGGCTCGCGGCGACCGCGAACTCAAGCGCGACATCGTCGGCCAGTCGTACCACGTCCTGGAGCCGGGCGGCCTCTTGGTCGTACTGTCGCCGGTCGAGCGCGAACAGTTCTACCCCGACCTGATGAAGAAGGTGTTCGGCAAGGTCGCGCTCGAAGTCGACCGCGCCGGCAACGTGCTGTGGAGTCCGCGGCCGGCGAAGGAGAAGCCGCGGCGACGACACGAGGTGACGTTTCACGTCCGCGAGGGCGAGCGGCCGATCGAGTTCCTATCGCGGCCGGGCGCGTTCACCTACGGCCGGATGGACGACGGGGCGCGGGCGCTGGCCGACGCGGCGAACATCAAACCCGGCGAGCGCGTCGCGGACCTCGGCTGCGGCACCGGCACCGTTGGCGTGTTGGCCGGGGTGCGCGGTGGCGCGGTGACGTTCGTGGACAGCAACCTCCGTGCGGTGGCGCTAGCCGACCACAACGCGCGGGCGGCCGGCCTGACCGACGCCAAGGCGGTGGCGGCGGTCGCGTTCGAGGGCGTGCCGGCGGGAGCGTTCGACGTGGCATTGGCGAACCCGCCGTACTACGCGCAACAGGCGATTGCGAGCCTGTTCATCGAGGGGGCGTGGAAGCTCCTGAAGCCGGGCGGCCGATTGGTGCTGGTAACGAAGGCCGCGGACATCGTCGGCGAGATGCTGCACGAGCGGTTCGGCGAGCCGGCGCTGGAGCTGCGCCGCGGCTACGCGGTCTTCACGGTACGTAAGCGACGGCGGTCGGGTACCGTTCCGATGTAATGCTGCGTGGCCGTTGCCCCGTTGCGCCCCCCGCCCCCGCGCGGCTGGACGCCCACTCGCCGGCTGGCGCCGGGGGCACAACGGGTCAACGCTAACGCAGTACTAGCGCCGCAGAGCCCGCTCGACAATCGCGGGTATGTGCTGTCCTCGGTCGCCGGTACTCCATTTCGTCACGCGCACTAACCCGCTCGACTTGAGTTGGAGGACCGCATTCTGGACGCGGGAGTCGGAAAGACCGGTCTCGATCCGAAGCTGGGCCACCTCCCGGCTCGTCCTGTTCGTGGGCAACTTGCTCAGCACGAACTGCGAGTCGGCCAGTACAGTGGAACTGAACGGGTTCGGCTTCGGGACGCTCGTCGTCGGCGGCATCGCACCGCCGCCTTTCGGCCCGGCCGCGTCGCCCGACGGGCGCGTCCAGTCGCGCGGTGGCATGTTCGTCCGCTTCCGTTGCTCGGCATCCAACACCGCCATCGTCGGCGCGTTCACGAGGACCATGTTGACGGCGAGCGAACTGGCGAGCCAGTTCGTCGCGGTGGCGGACGAAGCCCCGGTCATCGCCTGGCCGGCACGCTCCAGCGTACCGAGTCCGCGGACGAGCGTGCCGTCGCCAACGAGCAAGGCCCGGGAGGTGACGGTAAACTGGCTGGTGGTCGATCCGGTGGTCCCCGCCTGGCCGATCGCTCGCACGCCGAATTGATCGGCTACCATCACCTGGCCGCGGGCGCTTCGGAAGGCGACCATCCAGTGGTCCGCGGCGTCGGCAGCGTTGGCCACTCGTCCGTTCCTCAGCGGTTGAGTGACGCCGTTGACCTTACCCCACCAATGGACGCCGAATACGACCGGGCCGCGCCCCTGTGCCGCAATTCCTTCGATGGCCCCAATGCCCTTTCCGGTCACGTTCAACTCCTGCGTGGCCGTACTGACGCCCTGGAGTAACGTCTTCATCTCCGAGTACCACATGCCCGGAAACGTGCTGGCGTTGGGCAGCGTCTTATTGGCGAGGTTGGCAACCTCCTCGGCCGTGATGATCGCTCGCGTGCCGGATACCTGGAGCGCCACGCGACTCGAGACGATCCCGCACGACATCGGCCCGCCCGAAGCGGAGCGGGCGGCGGACGCCACGATCAGGGCGCGCCCGCCAACCCCGGCCCCCTTGGCCACCGCGCCCGCCGCCGGAATGAGGTTAAGTAGTCGCAGCGCGTCCTGCCCGACCCCAGAGGCGCTACCGGACTTCACGCCCTCGCCCAACCGCAACACGTCAACCAGACCCTTCCCAGACGCCAAGGTGAACGTCCCGAGGGCGTAAGCGATACCGACGGGAATCGCAAAGAACGTATTCCACCCGCTGTCCGCCCCAAAGGTCGCCCCGGAGCGTTGCCCCAAGTCGCCGACCAAACCGTCCAGATCCCGCTGGACCTGCGCGTGCATCTTGTCGAACGCGTCGGCCCATTTTTCCAGTCCGAACATGAGCGTATCCTCGCACCATATGGCGCAGTCGACGCCGCGGGCCAAATGACACCCGTCGAGCCCATCACCAGGACAACGCGGTTCTCCCGCGGGGACGGACAAAAAACTGCATCGCCGACTGCATGGCGTGTCCGGCTCGGATTCAGTTCCGGCAATGGGGTCTATAGAATCGTCTTCCGGAGGGCCCGTGCCATGACGCTGTTGACCGCCGAGGAAGCGATCGCCGCCTTGCAACTGGAGCCGCACCCGCTCGAGGGCGGCTTCTTCCGCGAGACCTACCGCACGCCGCAGAAGCTCAGCGGCCAGGACCGCTCGCTGGCGTCCGCCATCTACTACCTGCTGACGCCGCAGACCTGTTCCCGGCTGCACCGCCTGCCGACCGACGAGCTGTTCCACTTCTACCTCGGCGACCCGGTGCGGATGCTGCACCTGCTCCCCGACGGCACCGGGCGCGAGGTGACGCTCGGCTCCGACCTGCTCGCAGGGCACCGGCCGCAGGTGCTGGTGCCCGGCGGCGTCTGGCAAGGTGCGGCCTTGGCCGAGGGTGGCCGACTGGCCTTATTGGGGACCACCATGTCGCCCGGCTTCGCCTACCCGGACTACCAGACCGGCGACCGAGCCGACCTCACGGAGCGTTACCCGGCGTTCGCCGACGCGATTCGCCGGCTGACGCCGGAGGGCCGGGCGGCGGCGGACAGTCCGTGGACGTTCTGACGGTTTGGGGTTCCGTCCCGGCCAACCGCGCTCGCTCACGCCGCGGCGAAGCCAGGCGATCGGCTCCGCATCGACCACGGCAGCCGTACGCCTTCGGAGACGACTCGTGCGATCGCCGATGTGAGGTCCGTTGATGCTCACCCGCCGTCAGGCTCTGTCGCGCTTCGCCAACGGCTTCGGCCTCGTCGGCCTCGCCGCGCTCGCCGCCGACGAGGCCCGCGCCGATCCGCTCGCCGTCCGGCCACCGCACTTCCCGGCGAAGGCCAAGCGCGTCGTGTTCCTGTTCATGTCCGGTGGGCCGTCGCACGTCGATCTGTTCGACCCCAAGCCGGCGCTGGCCGCCCGCGCCGGCCAGCCGCTGCCGTTCGAGCAGCCGAAGCTCGTCCGCACCCGCACCTCCAAGCTGTTGCCGTCGCCGTTCAAGTTCGCCAGGCACGGCAACGTCGGCCTCGACGTCAGCGAACTGTTGCCGCACACCGCGAAGCTCGCCGACGAGTTGTGCGTCCTGCGCGGCATGGTCGCCGACAACATCAACCACAACGGCGCGTGCCTGCAAATGAACACCGGCGAGCAGGCGTTCTCGCGGCCGAGCCTCGGATCGTGGCTGCTCTACGGCCTCGGCAGCGCGAGCCGCGACCTGCCGGGGTTCGTCGTCCTCAGCCCGTCGCAGCCGGCCCAGGGTGCGCCGCTGTGGTCGAACAGCTTCCTGCCGGCCGCGTACCAGGGTACGCTGGTCGCCGACTTGAACAAGCCGGTCGAGAACCTGTCGCCGCCGACGCCGGAGCAGCGCCGCCAGCTCGACGCGCTCAACAAGTTCAACGAACTGCACCGCATCGGCCGCGAGGACGACACGGCGTTGGCCGCTCGCATCGCCAGCTTCGAGCTGGCGTTCCGCATGCAGCGCGAGGCCCCGGAGGCGTTCTCGCTGGCCGGCGAGTCGGCCGCGACCAAGGCCCTCTACGGCGTCGGCGAGCCGGCGACGGACCTGTTCGGCCGGCAGTGTTTGCTCGCCCGTCGGCTGGTCGAGCGCGGCGTCCGGGTGGTGCAGTGCTACCACACACAGACCTCGAAGCGGTCGAGCTGTCAACTGTGGGATCAGCACGGCT
>CAZNSL010000584.1:0-4441 GCA_964574975.1 uncultured Alcaligenaceae bacterium
TCTTATCCGTGTTCATCTGTGTTTATCTGTGGCTAATTCCTCTTCCTACTTCTTCGCGGTGGCCGCCTGCTGGGCCGCCAGTTCAGCGAGGGCCTGCGCCTGGCCGACCAGACGGTCCCAGTTCTTCTCGACGTAGCCCGGCGGGCCGCCTTTGATGGCAACCTGCTCGGCCACCTTCGGCGACGGCACCATATCGATCGCGTCCCACGGGCACCAGCGCTCGCACAGCTTGCAGCCGATGCACCGGTCCAGGTCGATATCGCAGAACGACTGCAAGCTCGGCATGTCCTCGCCCGGCACCTTGTAGATGCAATCGACCGGACAGACTTCGATACACGCCTCGCAGCCGGTGCAGTTGTCGGCGAAGATGACGGCCAGTTCTTTCGGAAGCTTGGCCCGCGGTTTCGCGGCCTTGGCGGCCGGGGCCGGCTTCGTCGGGGTCGGGGCGGCCATGTGTCGTCCTTATCTGTGAGGGGCGGGGCCCGATGACATTATACGATGAAGTGCGTCCGGTATAGCTCGAACGCCGCTTGCAGAGCCTCCCGCGCCGAGTCGTACGAGGCCGACGACGCGGCCACTTCGGGCCCGTCGGCCGTCGTCCGCAGCACCGCTTGCCAGCGCATGGCGTCGTCCACGCGAGCCGCCACGACGCCCTCGTGCAGGTTCGGCCCGGTCAGGCGGTACGTCCCGGTGGTGAGTTCTTCGACCTTGATCTGGCGCTGCTTGACCCAGAACGGCATGTCGAGCGTCATCGTCGCACGGCCCTCGGTGGTCAGTTCAGCCCGAATCCGCGGACGCCGGCATTGAGCCTCCGCAGGGTCGCGTTTGCGCCATTCACGTCTTTCGCCTGGGCGGCGGCCGCGAGTTGACGGGCCTCGCGCTCGATTTCCTCAGCCCGGGCGACGTACACCGGCTGATGGACCGCCGGCACGTTGGTGGACCGCTTGAGGAGCCGGCCGGCCTGCTCCAGCGAGCGAGCCGACTGCTCCAGTTCGCCCCACTGGTCGAGGAAGAACTGCTCGTTCGCCTGGTTGGCGAGCGCCCGGGCGCGGGCCAGGACATCGGCGAACGCCATCGGGGCAGCCTCGTCGACCAGCGGCCGAACGGAGATGCGCTCCGCCGTCTGACAGCCGACGAGGAAGGCGGTGAGGCCGACCAGTGGAAAGAGGCGCACGGCGCAGCCCTCTGGGCCGGCCGATGCGTTGGTTAGCGCCCGGTGGTGCCGGGGCGGTCCACGTAAGCCTTGGGCAGCAGCCGGTCGTCTTCGACGATCGACAGCTTCTCGCGGCCGATGGCCCGTTGGTGTTCGAGGCTGAGCATCGGGTCGCGCGCACGGCTCGGCTGCCGTGATCCTAACGAGCTGCCGGTCGATTGGCAACCGGCCAGCGCTACCAGTGCCACCAGCATAATCCGACGGGCCATGATGTCGCCCCTTGCGTGCGGTCCAGCGGGTTCCGTCCCTGGACGATCAACAAGTCTATCGTCCTCCGGCCGCTCCGACACCGGCCGCACGGGCCGAATGTGTTCTCGGTGCTGGCGAACGGTCGGCGCGGCCGCGCCAGGACGTACAGATTATTGCCGTTCTCCTCTCTCCCGGTTTTGCGGGCGGGGGCCAAACCGCTTGAGCCGCCGCGCTGCCGTCGCTACGATAACCGGCACTACCGTCCCTCGCACCGCCTGCTCCGGCGGCTCCCCACGGCCCCCGCCGACCCAGGCCCCGACATGCCTTCCGACAACTACGAGTACTCCGAGGACCTGTTCGCCGAAACGCGCATGTCGTTCGGCGAACACATCGAGGTTCTGCGCAACCACCTGTTCGCCGCCATCAAGGGCTTGGTCTTCTGCCTCGTGATCGGCTTCGTCCTCGACGGCATCGGCACCGTGTTCGACTGGCCGTACTTCGGTGTCGGCAAGCCGATGATGGAAGTCATCAAGGCCCCGGTGCGCGACGCCCTGATCGGCTTCTACGACCGCCGCCTCGCCCGGCTGGAGCAGGGCGTCGCCGCCAACGACGCCAGTGCCGTGACGGCGACCAAGCCGACACCGATGAAGATGACCTTCCCCGCCGCGGCGGTCGCGGCCCTGTCCGGCAAGGCCGACGCCGGGCCGCTCGCCATCGAGGTGCTAGTGTCGCCGGTGGACGTGTACAAGGCACAGAAGCAGGTGATGAACGTCGTTCGCCCGCCGGAACTCAGCACGCTGAGCGTGACCGAGGCGTTCATCGTCTACTTCAAGGTGAGCCTCTTGTGCGGCTTCGTCATCGCTAGCCCGTGGGTGTTCTACCAGCTCTGGTCTTTCGTCGCGGCGGGGCTGTACCCGCACGAGAAGCGGTTGGTCCACTACTACCTGCCGGTGAGCCTGGGCCTGTTCCTCGGCGGCGTGGTCCTCTGCCAGTTGGCAGTGCTGCCGCGGTCGATCGACGCTTTGCTGTGGTTCAACGAGTGGCTGAACATCACGCCGGAGATGCGGCTGACGGAGTGGCTGTCGTTTGCGATCATGCTGCCGCTCGTCTTCGGGCTGGCGTTCCAGACGCCGCTGGTGATGCTGTTCTTCCACCAGATCGGGGCGATTTCGGTGGAGCAATACCTGGCATCGTGGCGGATCGCGGTGTTCGTGCTGGCGATCGTGGCCGCGGTGCTGACGCCGACGCCGGACGCGATCACCTGGTTCTGCATGTGGGCACCGATGGTCGGACTGTACCTGTTGGGCGTGTGGTTGTGCAAGATGGCCGACCGCCGGCGCGGCCCGCGCTTCGAGGTGCCGGAGTCGGACGAACTGATCGAGGCGTGAGCGACCCAACCAGCCCGGAGCGCAAGCGACGGGTCGGTGATTCCCGTCGCTCGCGCTCCGGGCTGGTGGAATGAGTGATTTCAACGAGCCGCGAGTCTTTCTGGTCGGGGCCGGCCCCGGCGACCCGGGGTACCTCACCCTACGGGCCGTCGAGTGCCTCGGCCGCGCCGACCTCGTCCTCCACGATAAGCTCGTGCCGCAGCGACTGCTCGACTTCGCCCCGCGCGCCGAATGTCGGAGCGTCGCCGACCTGGCCGACGGGCAGGCGCGGCGCGGGCCGCACATCCTCGACGCCATTCGCCGCGCGATCGCCGTCGGTAAGACGGTCGTGCGGCTCAAGGGTGGCGACCCGCTCGTCTTCGGTCGCGGCACCGAAGAGGCCGAGGACCTGCGCGCCGCCGGCATACCCTACGAGATCGTGCCCGGCATCACGGCCGCCCTGGCGGCGGCGGCGGCGGCCGAGGTGCCGCTGACGCACCGCGACGACTCCAGTGCCGTCGCTTTGGTGACCGGCCACGAGAACCCGGCCCGCGGCGAACCGCCCCTCGACTGGACCGCCCTGGCCCGCTTTCCCGGCACGCTGGTCGTTTACATGGGCATGGCTCGGCTCGACTACATCGCCCGCACTCTGATCGCTGGCGGCAAACCGGCGGACACGCCGGCCACGGTCATCTCGGCCGCGGGGACCGGCGACCAGCGGCGCGTCCGCACCCCGCTGGCGGAGTTGGCCGACGCGGTGCGGGCCGCGGGGTTGACGGCCCCGGCGCTGGTGGCCATCGGCCCGGCGGTCGGTCACGGCCCGGCCGTGAGCTGGCTGGAGCGGCGACCGCTGTTCGGCCACCGCGTCCTGGTGACGCGGCCGAAGCGCCAGGCCAGCGACCTGTGCCGCCGCCTCGAAGCCCTCGGCGCGGTGCCGGTGCTGCTGCCGGCCGTCGAGGTACAACCGCCAGCGGACTGGGGCGAAGCCGATGCGCACATTGCCCGACTCGACACGTACGATTGGCTCGTCTTCACCAGCGTCAACGGCGTCGAGGCGTTCGTCGGCCGGTTGCTGGCGACGGGCCGCGACCTGCGGGCACTGGGCGGCGTGAAGTTGGCGTGCATCGGTCCCGCAACGGCGGCGGCGCTCGGCGGCTACCACCTGAGGGCCGACGCGGTTCCGCCGTCGTTCCGCTCCGAGAGCCTGGCCGCCGAACTGCTGGAACGGGTGCGCGGCCAGCGCGTGCTGATGGCGCGAGCCGACCGCGGTCGGGAGGTGCTGCGCGAGACGCTGTCGCGCGTCGCCGAGGTCGATCAGGTCGCGGTGTACCGGCAGGTGGACGCGATCCCGGCCGACGCGCCAACGTTCGACGCCCTGCGCCGCGGCGAGATCGACATCGTGACGCTGACGAGCGGCAACGTGGCGCGAGCGCTGCTCCGGGCCTTGGACGAGACGACGCGCGGCCGGATCGCCGACGGCCACATCAAGTTGGCGACGATCAGCCCGGTGACCACGGCGGCGGTGGCCGAGTTCGGCCTGCCGGTCGCGGCCGAGGCGGCGGAGTACACGGTGCCGGGGCTGGTGCGGACGCTCGCGCAATATGGACGCCGCACCGGCGAACAGTTGTCGTAGGGTGGGACGAGTGTAACGAGTCCCACCCTACGGGACTTC
>CAZNSL010000585.1:0-4438 GCA_964574975.1 uncultured Alcaligenaceae bacterium
GATGGGCGGCTACTAGGTCAAATCGACCGACTACATGCTGCCGAAGACGTACATCAAGTTCTGGCCGGTCGAGTACCACGCGCAGTCGGCCGTCGAGGCGATCCTGGCGTTGCGGCCACAGATCGACGACTGGCGGGCCGTCGAGCGCATCGACATCCACACGTTCGATGCGGCCGTGGACATCATCGGCAAAGACCCCGAGAAGTACCGGCCGAAGACGCGTGAGACGGCTGACCACTCGATGCCGTACTGTGTCGCCGTCGCGCTCGTGGAAGGCGATGTCGGCCACGACAGCTTCGACGACGCCCACCTGGCCAACGACGAACTGATTGGGCTGACCAACCGCGTCCGGCTACATCGCGACGCGGACTGCAACGCCGGCTACCCGAAGGGCATCCCGAACCGACTCACGGTGACCCTCAAGGACGGGCGGACACTGGTAAAAGAGGTCGTCTACCCGCGCGGCCACGCGGGTAATCCAATGACCGACGCCGAGGTCGAAACGAAGTTTCGCCGCTCGGTCGAACCACTGTATGGCCGCGAACGCGCCGATCGAATTCTCGCGGCGTGCTGGGCGCTCGAGAACCTGCCGAACGCGGGTATTTTGACAACGATTTTGGACCGTTGAGGTCTGGCTCCCCTCTCCCGCAAAGCCGGGAGAGGGGAGAAGCATTTACCGCCCCCACCCGGGGATCGGCACTGGCGACTTGCTGTCATTGATCGCGTTGAACAACTCAAACGCTTTTAGTCGCCATTGCCCGTCGGCGTCGTAGACCCACTGCGTCTTGGCAAAGTAGGTCGGCGGCGTTTTACCGAAACTACCGCGGACGATGAAGCGGAAGCTTAACTCGCCCGATTTCGACTCCCGCGAAGTCGGTCCTGGTTCGTAGTCCCACGCGACGAATTCGTCGACCTGCCGCGACTGCTGCATGCTGTCGGCGAACGCTCGGAATGACTTCTTGTCGACGCTGGCGACGCGAAAGCTCTCGGCGACGTGGCGAAACGCCGCGTCGAGTTGCCGGGCGCGCACCGCGGCCGACATCTCGTCGATCTTGCGTACCATCTGCTCGCGGTCGCTCTCGACCAACCTGTGGCACAGGTACGCCCCGGCCAGCAGGGCGAGCGCGACGCCGGCGGCGATCGCCTGGTGGCGCTTACGGGTCCGCCACCACGCGGCCGCGAATGCGATCGCCACGCAGGCGAGGAGGAAGTACAGCGTCGGATTGCTTTCGGCCAACCAGTCGGGCATGTCGGGTTCCTTATGCGCCGACTACGTCGGTCGGTGCCCGCGGGGGGCGGCTACCCGGCGGGCGGAAGAACGCGAACGCCGTAACCACTAGTCCGAGCGCGCTCGCCAAAGACGTTCGGCGCAAAGTCGTGTCGCGTGCAAAGAGTGCGAGCGCCCGCGGCACGACCGCGCTCGGTGCGTCGCCACCAGCGTCGAAGAACGGCGCGGCGACAACCAGGCCAGCCAAGCCGGCAGCGGCAGCCAACGTCGCGACGAACAGCCACTGTTTGATCCGCCGTCGCCAGCGTCGCGGCCCCATGTCGTCACGTCACTTCCGCAACGCCCCGGTGCCGTAGACCGCCTTCGCCCCAAGCTCTTCCTCGATTCGCAGTAACTGGTTGTACTTGCAGATGCGGTCGGTGCGGCTCGCCGACCCGGTCTTGATCTGTCCGGCGTTCGTCGCCACGGCGATGTCGGCGATGGTCGTGTCTTCCGTTTCGCCGGAGCGGTGACTGATGATGTTGGTGAACCCGGCCGACTTCGCCATGTCGATGGCGTCGAACGTCTCGGTCAGCGTACCGATTTGATTGACCTTGATGAGGATGCTGTTGCCGGCCCGTTCCCGGATGCCTCGGCCGAGCCGCTCGGTGTTGGTCACAAACAGGTCGTCGCCGACGAGTTGTTTCGTGCCGCCGAGGGCCGCCGTCAACTTCTTCCAGCCGTCCCAGTCGTCCTCGGCGAGACCATCTTCGATGGATCGGATCGGCCACTTGGCGCACAAACCCTTCCACAGTTCGATCATCTCGTCCGACGATAGGACCTTTTCCGGCGCACTCTTGAAGAAGCAGTACCCTTTACGTCCCTTCTTTTTCGCCTCGTCGAAGAGTTCGGTGCAAGCGGCGTCGAGCGCGAAGGCGACCTGATCGCCGAGTTTGTACCCGGCCTTCTCGATGGCCGTCGCCAGTACCTCAAGGGTTTCGTCGTAGCTCGCCAGATTCGGAGCGAACCCACCTTCGTCGCCGACGGACGTACTAAGGTGCCGGTTATGCAGCACCTTTTTGAGGTTGTGGAAAACCTCGGCTCCCATGCGCAACGCGTCGCGGAATGTCGCGGCTCCGACGGGGACGATCATGAACTCCTGGAAATCGACGGTGTTGTCGGCGTGCTTGCCGCCGTTGATGACGTTCATCAGCGGCACGGGCAGAACGTGGCCGTCGCCGCCCAAGTAGCGGTACAGCGGCAGGGCTTCGGCGTTGGCTGCGGCATGGGCGACGGCCATCGACGCGCCGAGGATCGCATTCGCACCGAGCTTGCCCTTATTCGGCGTGCCATCGAGTTCGATTAGCCGCGTGTCGATGGCCCGTTGGTTGGTAGCCGACTGGCCGATGAGGGCCGGTGCGATGACGGCGTTGACGTTGGCGACGGCCTTCAACGTGCCACGGCCAAGGTAGCGTGTCTCGTCGCCGTCGCGCAATTCGACGGCTTCGTGTGCCCCGGTGCTGGCTCCGCTGGGAACGGCCGCGCGACCGAAGCTACCGCATTCCAGGCGAACATCGACTTCCACAGTCGGGTTGCCGCGGCTGTCGAGAATTTCCCGAGCATGGACGTGGCGAATGCTGGTATTGGCCATCGGCAAAGCGACCCCCGGCGCGGCGGAATCGGGCACGCTGGTGGGATAGTCGTTGCCGACGACGATTCAAGTGGGCGGGCGGCTCTCCGTCGGTGTCGCGGTGCGGGTGGAAGCGGGGTGTCGTCGGCCAGTGGTGTAGTGGTCGGTAGTGGAGAGCCGCCGCCCGTCGGTGCCTCTCAGCTGCGTTCGCGGACGGGGCAAGCGTTGTTATCGGAACCCGTTCTGGGTGACTTGAGGGTCGCAGGAGAGTTCTCGCTCGGCAACCCATCGCGACACGACGCACGACCGACACGTTGACGAGGCGCCCCCGCAGCCTTATCGTGCCTGCGAAGTCATTTGCAACCGGCACTGCGAGGCGACGTATGGACTTGAACCTGCCGACTTGGATGCACACCCTGGGCCGTACTGGGCTCCAGTTGCTCCCCGGTGGCCTGTTCACCCTCTGGTGTCTGCTCGGCGTCAACTGGCGGCGGGCGTGGCCGGTCCTAGCGAGCGGTGGTTGGGTACCGCTCGTCCTCATCGCTGCGTTCGCCGGGGCAGTTTGGTCGCTCGTCTGGCCGTCGACCGCCATCGTCTTCGGCCTCGTGCGAGTACCGAACGGGCTGTGGCAACTCGGCGCGGCCGGGGTCCTGGTGTGCGTTGCCCTGTTCTGTGGCTGGCTCCAAGGCCACTACGGTTGGACGCCCGCCGAAATCCGTATCGAGCCACCGGACCACGACCACGGTGACCATCACCACGGCCACGACCATCATTCCGCACATTAATTCGGGAGCCAATTATGACTCGTTGCGTCGCCTCGGTCGGTGTCGTCTGCGTCCTGTTGACCGGCTGTGGCCGGAAAACACCGCCGCCTAAGACCGAACCGGAAATGAAACCTGCCGCGACCGCGACGGCCGAAGAAATTCAGGCCGACTATCTGAAGAACGCCCTCGGCGGCGATACGAAGTACAAGGACAAATTGATCGAGATTACGGGTAAAGTGGCCGGCGTCGGCCAGGCACCGCTCCTCGGCTATTTCGTCGGTTTCGGGGCGAGCGTCGAGGGTGCCGACCAGTACGACATCATGTGTTTCCTTGACGAGTCGGCCAAGGAAGCGGCCTCCCGGCTGAACAAGGGCGACAAAGTGACTCTCAAGGGCTTTTGCGTCGGCCGCCCCGGTGGGTTGGTCGTGAAGGTCAACAACTGCGTTCTCGTCAAATGATTGGTCGGCCGACGCCTTTACCGTTGCAACTCGTACAACTTGATCTTCCGGTCGAGAGTCGAGCGTTCGATACCGAGAATCTCGGCCGCTCGGCTCTTGTTCCAATCGGTGTGATTGAGCGTTTCGAGGATGTGGACCTTCTCCATGTCGGATAGCGAGATGGGGCGGTAGCCGACCGTCGCCGGAGCGGCCTGCATGAGTTCCAGCGACGTTAGCCAGATGTCGTCGGCTTCGAGGACGTTGCCGGTACTGAGTGCCACCGATCTCTCGATGACGTTCCGCAACTCGCGGACGTTGCCGGGCCAATCGTGGTCGCGGAGTTTCGCCTGCGCCGCCGCCGAGAATCCTTTGATCCGCCGACCCGTCTCGCGAACGAAAC
>CAZNSL010000586.1:0-4433 GCA_964574975.1 uncultured Alcaligenaceae bacterium
GGGAACGCTCAGCGTCTGAGCGTTCCCGGTGGGACTCGCTCCACTCGTCCCACCCAACAAAACAATACCGCGCGCCGCAAACCGAGCATGGCGATTTCCAGCGCGATCAACTCCCGCAGTACGACAGCGCCGCGCGGTCGCGAGGCCGCGTGGGGATGCAGGAGGGCGTCCACCAAATCGGCGAGTCTCGGCGGCCATCCGCCGGCGACGCCATCGAGGGCCGGGCGTAAGTCCTCGCTGCGACGCCGTTCCATCGTCTCGCGCACGCCACCACCGGACGCCGGCAGGTGCCCGGCGAGGGTCTCGAATAGCGTGACGCCGAAGCTGAACCAGTCGGCCGAAAAGTCGGCGGCCGGATCGTCGCCGCACAACTCTGGAGCAAGGTAGTTGGCGGTGCCGAGCAAGTAGCCGTCGGACGACGCCCCGGGCTTGCGGGCGAATCCGAGGTCGAGCAGGATCGCGGTGCCGTTGTCGAGTTGCACGTTGTCGGGTTTCACGTCGCCGTGAAGGAAGCCGGCTCGGTGGACGGCGTCGAGACCGGCCGCGGTTTGCCGCGCGACCCACAGGGCGGTGCGCAGGTCGAGCGCGTAGTCGCGGACCAGTCGCTCGCGCAAGCTCTCGCCGCCGAGCAGGTCGAGGACGAGGTAGTACGGCCCCTCACCGACCTGGGCGTCGCGCATGCGGACGACGTGCGGACTCTTGACGGCCCGCAGGGCGCGGGCTTCGCGGCGGGCGAGCAGCACGGCCGCGTCGGCATCCGGGCCATCGATGCGGACGACCTTGACGGCCCGTAGGACATTCGCGTCGAGGGCGCGGGCCGAGTAAACGTCCGAGTACGGGCCGCCGCCGAGACGGGCGAACAGCTCGAAGCCGGGAATATCGGGGAGCGCGTGCATGGCCGGAGGTCCGAGGGCGTCGGATTTATCGGCCATACACGCCAAGCAACTTCATCAATCAGCGGAATGCGGTGACGAACACCGCAAGCGAGATCAGGACTCCCACGGCCGGCACCAGCCAAATCTTGCCCCAGTCTCGCACCGTCCGGCCCCCCGGCTCACTCGTAAACGCCGTCACGACGTAACCCGAAAGGACATTGCCGAGGAACATGCCGAGGCCGTAGGTGAGGAAGGTGAACAGCCCCTGGGCGCTGGCCCGGATGTCCTTCGGAGCCGAGTTGTCGACGTGGATGAACCCGGCCGCGAAGAAAAAGTCGAAGCACACGCCGTGCAGCGCCAGAAATGAGATGACCACCCACGGCGACAGCATGCTCTTCGCTCCCATCGAGAACGCCAGGTAGCGCAACCCCCACGCGGCCATGCCGACGACCAGCACCCACTTCATGCCAATCAGCCCGAGGAAATACGGCAGGAACGGCAGCAGGATCATTTCGGAAAACTGACCGATCGTACTCAGAGGTGCCCAGTCGACGACCGGCTCTTCGCCAACGGCGGTCGCCTTTGTGGGCAGCTTCGGAATGATGTCGTCCTTGAAAAAGTTGCCGGTGAAGCCGTAGTAAAACGCCAGCACGATCGTGATGACGAACGACACGCCGAAGAATACGGCGAACGAAGAATCGTTGAGCAGCGCGAACGCTTTAGCGGCCGGGAACACGTCGTCGCTGCCGCCTGCCGGCGGGGTATGCGGCAACAGCAGGCTGAACGCTCCCAGCACGGCCGAGAGTACGGCGGCCAGCACCAGCGGCGCGTTCGTCTCGACAACGTTGGGCACGAACTTCGGGAAAATCCATCCGATTACCACCAAGTTGACGAAGATCCACCCGATGGTCCCCCACACCCGCAGCCAGGCGAACCAGTCGCTGTTCGGGATGTGGGCGAAGGTGATCGAGTTGCTGAGCACCATCGTCGGCGAATAGAAGATCGCGTAAACCAGGGCGACGGCGAAGAACAGCCGCGGCGTCCGCACCCGGCTCATGACGAAAAGCAACACGGCCCCAGCAAGGTGAAGCCCAGCCATCAACTGCTCGCTGGCGAAGTACTTGTCGGCGATCTGGCCAGTGACGATAGGAGTGATCATCGTCGCCAGGGCCATCGTGCTGTAAATCCAGCCGATCCAGCTCGCGTCGAACTTCAGCCCCCGCTCCAGGTACAGGCCGAGGACGACGAACCATGCCCCCCACACGGCGTACTGCAAGAACATCATGACGGCGAGCAACGAGTATTCGCCTATCGGCATGGACGTAGTGGCGGCCAACACGGCGGTCATGGAGAGTCTCTCCGCGAAGAGTACGGTCGTGCGAGGTTAGGCAAGAATCTACGAGGGGCTTGCGGGAAACGCAAGCGTCTAATTACGTTTCGTGCCGTCGCGGGCCGATTACGATAGAATGGTGTGTCCTTCCCGCCGCCGGCGATTGGTGCGATGACCGAGCTGACCGTCCAAGTTCCGCCCGACACGCCGGCCCACGACCGGCTGTTCCTCGCCGGCGACGCCGAGCGACTCGGTCCCTGGCGCGCCGATGCCCTGCCCCTGCACCGCACGCCCGACGGCCGTCACACCGTTTCGCTGGACCTCGAACCGGACGAGCGGCTCCTGTACCTCATTACCCGCGGCTCCTGGCGCACCGCCGAGGGCAACGTCCGCGGCGGCGAGCTGTCGCCGCGGCTCTTGACCGGGGCGAGCCGGCACCTGGAGATTCGGGTGTCGGCGTGGGGCCGGGACGCTGTCCGCTACCACATCGACTTCACATCGCGCTACCTGCGCAACCAGCGGCCGCTGGCCGTGTACCTGCCGCCCGGCTACGGCCGCGAGACGCGGCGCTACCCCGTCCTGTACATGCAGGACGGGCAGAACCTCTTCGACGCAAACACGGCCTTCGGCGGCAACCCGTGGCGGGCCGACGAGACGGCCGAGCGGCTCATCCGAGCCGGGCGGATCGAGCCGGTTATCATCGTCGGTATCGGTAACACACCGGGACGCTTGCAGGAGTACGGCCCGACCGGCCGGCGGTCGCACGGCACTACCCGCAGCCACCGCTACGCCAAGTTCCTCATCGACGAAGTGAAGCCGTTCATCGACCGCACCTACCGCACGCTGCCCGATCGCGAACACACGGCCATTGGCGGTTCGTCGATGGGCGGGCTGATCTCGCTATTTCTGTGCAAGTGGCACCCCGAAATGTTCGGGCTGTGTGCAGCCGTATCGCCGTCGTTGTGGTGGGACCGCGAACTGATCGTGCGTCAGACCTCGAAGGACCCGTCGTGGCTGGCCGGCACGCGCTTCTGGCTCGACATGGGCGACCAGGAGGGAACGACGGACGCCGGCAAGCGCGATCAATTGCGGCGCGCCCGGCGGCTCGCGGAGTTGTTCGCCGCGGCCGGTCTCCGTGAAGGGCGCGACTTCCGCTTCCTGGCGGTCAAAGACGGATACCATTGCGAACACGCCTGGGCGGCACGGTTCGACCAAGTGCTGACGTTCCTGTTCCCAAGAACCCTGTGACGCCGCAAGCCGAGCTTGCGAGGCGAGCGCCTAGAGCTCTCGTCTCGCAAGCTCGGCTTGCGGCGTCGCGGGACGGCACCGTTCGATCAGGTTGAGCGCCGGCCCCGTCATCAGCGTCGTCGCCAGTGCCATCAGCACCAGCGCCGCGAACAATGCTGGCGAGATCACGCCAAGGTCGAGGCCGACGTTCAGGACGATCAGCTCCATCAGCCCACGCGCGTTCATCAGGACGCCGAGCGAGAACGCGGTGCGACCGCCCAGCCCGCACAGCCGGGCCGCTGCATAGGTGCCGCCGACCTTGCCGAGCGTCGCCGCCGCGATGACGGCGGCGCACGCCAGCCACGCGGCCGCACCGCTCACCAGCCCGATTTCGGTGCGCATCCCGGTGATTGCGAAGAACGCCGGCAAGAGCAGGACCGTCGCCGCGTCTTCGAGTTTGCGGCCGACGGCGTGCGCCAGCTCGCTGTCGTGCGGGATGACGGCTCCCATCAGGAACGCACCGAAGATCGCGTGGAGGCCGATCCACTCCGTGGCGAGCGCCGACAGCAGCACCGCAACCAGGACGCCGGCGACGGCCGTAGGCCCGACCGCGGCACGGCGCACGAGCCATTCCGCCAGCGGTCGCACGACGACGAGCATCGCGGCGACGTATGCGAGCGCCCAGACGGCGACGGTCAACGCCCCGCCGACCTGCGAGTGCGCGACGCCGACGACGACGGCTAGCAGGCACCAAGCCGTCGCATCGCCGGCCGCAGCGCAGCCCAGGGCGAGGATGCCGAGATCGGACTGCGTCATTCGCCGGTCGCCAAGGATGCGGGCCAAGACGGGAAACGCCGTCACCGACAAAGCGATGCCCACGAATGCGGCGAAGGCGACGAACGACACGCCGGCCGGAGCGAAGTCCCGGTAGAGCCAGAGCGCGAGTCCGACGCCCATGCCGAACGGCAAGGCGATGCCAACGTTGGCAACGGCGAAGACGA
>CAZNSL010000587.1:0-1074 GCA_964574975.1 uncultured Alcaligenaceae bacterium
GGAGCGCTGCACTTCTTGGCTAGCACGGCGCTGCACTTCTTGGCTAGCGTTTACACGGCGCGGGGCTGAACCCGCTCTCCGCGTCGGACGGGCAGCTCGACGATCACGCCGACGACTACTACGAGTACGACACCTCCAGGCGCGTGTCCAAACACTCCGTCCAGGGCGACGGTTGTTCGGCCTGCACCGGCGGCATCGGCGCGTACACCTATAGTTACACCGCGAGCGGGTTCGGCGACGGTTACAACTCGTGGGCCGTCAAGACCGTCGAGGGTCTGCCCGGCGGCGGCTTCGATAACGTCTACTACTACAACGCCTACGGCATGCTCATGCTCAAGGCGCTGCGCAATACGGCGACCGGGCAGTCCTGGGCCTGGTACTACCGCTACGACGGCGAGGGGCGGTGCATCCTGGTCGCGCAACCGTCGGCCATGAACGGCTACAACGAAGCCTCCGCCGATCTCATTTCCGACCCGAGCGGTACGGACCACCTCAACGATTCGCAAGGTCTAGTGACCGTTTTCGACTACTACCCGGCGACGGGCCAAACCGCGCAGGAGCAAGTGCCCGGTAGTATCAACAACGCCTGGAAGGGCGTTAGCATCCGCCAAGGCGAGTTGCCGGCCACAGACGTGCGGCAACTCGACCTCCAATATTACACCAAGACCGTCGGCGGCGTCACCGTCACCCCGGTCGCCACGCGGACTGTGTACCGCGGCGTGGGGGCGTCCGGCGCGCAAATCACTTCGGCCACGTACACCTACTTTGGCGGCACCGTCAGCATCGAGTCGGCGACGGTGACCTACCCAACGGTGACGACGGCGCAGAACGGCCCCAACTCGGCCGATCAGGTGACATCCTTCCGCGACCGCTACGGCCGGCTGACCTGGGTCAAGGACGCCGACGGGTTCCTCAGCTACTTCGCCTACGACGACGCGACCGGCGCGGCGAAAAAGGCGATCGCCGACGTGGACACGGCCCTGACCGGAACGTTTACGGACCTGCCCGCCGGGTGGGCGTCGGTGCCGGGCCAACAGTTGCACCTGACGACGCTGCAAGAGGTGGACGGCCTCG
>CAZNSL010000587.1:1084-4432 GCA_964574975.1 uncultured Alcaligenaceae bacterium
CCGACCGACGAAGTTGACGACGCCCGAGCAGGGCGTGTCGTACACCGTCTACAACGACGACACCCACGAGGCCCGGTTCTACGACGGCTGGACCGGCACCGCGCCGACCGGCCCGACCCGCGTCGTCCGCGTAGACCGCTTCCACCGTTATGTCGATACCTTCACGACCTCGGTCCCGCCGGTCGTGAGCAACGGCCGCCCGTCCGGCGGCGAGGCGATCGCCACCGTTCAGTCGCTGACCCGCACCCACGTCAACGTCGCCGGCCAGGTTGTCGCCACGCACGCCTACTTCAACGTGGCCGGCGTCAACTATGCCACGCCGAACTACGATAAGGACGGTGACTTCTGGCGGCCCGCCGGGGCCGCGGCGAAGTACTACGTCACGGCCTACTCCTATACCCACCGCGGTTGGCTGAATAAGACGGTCAGCCCGACCAACACCATCACCAGCACGACCTACGACGGCCTGGGCCGGCCGACCGAAACCTGGGTGGGCACCAGCGACGCGCTGCCGGGCGGCAACATGGTCCGCACGATGGCCTACGAGTACGACCTCGGCGGCACCGGCGACAGCAACCTGACGGCGACGACCGCCTACCCCGGCGGCGGGGCCGCGACGCGGGTGACTCGCAACTACTACGATTGGCGGAACCGGCTGGTCATGACCAAGGAGGGCGTCGAAGCCTCCGAGTTGGCCACCGTCAACCGGCCGATCTGGTACACCGAATACGACAACCTCAGCCACGCCGTTGCAAGTGAGCGTTACGACGGCGACGCTGTCACCATCACTTCGACGAACGGCATCGTCGCCTCGACGAACGGCGTGGCCAATCGGCCGTCGGCTCCGCTGCGAGCCAAGTCCACCGCTTCCTACGACGAGCAAGGGCGGGTCTACCAGAGCGACGTTTGGAGCGTCGACCCGGTGTACGGCACCGTCGGGGCGAGCCTGAACGCGCAAACCTGGTACGACCGCCGCGGCAACGTCCTCAAGTCCGCACCTCCTGGCGGCCTGGTCGCGAAAACCGTGTACGACGGCGTCGGCCGGCCGAAGGCCGTCTATTCGACCGACGGCGGCGGCGACAACGACCTGTGGTCGAACGCCGACGACGTGACCGGCGACGCCGTCCTCGAACAGTCCGAATACGACTACGACGCCGACGGCTACGTCATTCGGACGACGCTGCGGCAGCGGTTCCACGAGCAGACGGGGACGGGGGCGCTCGGCTCCTCCACCTCGGGCGTGCTGGCCCGCGTCAGCTACATGGGGTTCTACTACGACCTCGCCGGCCGGCGCACCGCGTCCGTCAATGTCGGGACGAACACGAACGGCTCCGGCGTCCCGGCGGTCTGGACGCGGCCGGGCACGGTGCCGGTGCGATCCGACACGGTGCTGGTAACGAGCATGGCCTACGACGCGGCCGGGCGGCTCCAGGACGCGACCGACCCGATGGCGCGGGTGTCGCGGACCACCTACGACGCCCTCGGCCGAACCACCGCGACCGTCGAGAACTACACCGGCGGCGCGATCACGGCCACGGCCAACAAGACGACGGAGTTTACCTACGACGGGGTCGGCCACCTCTTGACCTACACCCTCCGCTTGCCGTCGAGCGCCTACCAGACGACGCAGTACGTCTACGGCGTGGCCACCAGCACCATTACCTCGAACGACCTGTTGGCGGCGGTGTGGCACCCGAACAAGGCCACCGGAGCGGCGAGTTCCACCGAGGACGACCTGTACGCCTACAATGCCCTCGGCGAGGCGGTCACGTTCGCCGACCGAAACGGCAGCGTCCACACCTACACCCGCGATGTCCTCGGCCGGCTGACCGCCGACGCGGTCACACTCCTGGGCAACAACGTGAGCGGCACGGTGCGTCGTCTGGAGACGGCCTACGACGGCCAAGGCAACGCCTTCCGCTTCACCAGCTATAATGCAGTGTCGGGCGGCAGCGTGGTCAACGACGCGATGCGCGACTTCAATGGGTTCGGCCAACTGATGCACGAGTACCAGGAACACGGCGCGACCTTGGCGACGACCGCGTCGCTGTGGTCGGGGTTCGAGTACACCAACGGCGTCAGCGGCAACCACAGCCGGGCGACCGGGCTGGTCTACCCCAGCGGCAAGACGCTCACCGACTTCTACACCTACGCCTCCGGCATCGACAACGCCATCAGCCGCATCAGCGGCAACATGGAGGGATCGACGGCCGTGTTCGGCCTGAAGTACCTCGGCCTGGGTACGGTGGCGTGGATGTCCAACCCGTACACGGTCCTATCGTACGCCAAGGAGACCGGCGAGGCGAACAAGGACGGTGGCGATCAGTACACCGGCTTCGACCGCTTCGGCCGGGTGGCGATGCAGCGGTGGCGAACCGCGCTAGCATCGACGGACGACTTCCGCTACGGCTACGACCGCAACGGCAATCGGCTGTGGCGCGACAACGTCGTGAAACCAGAGTTCGGCGAGTTGTACGCCTACGACCCGTTGAACCAACTCACGTCGATGAAGCGCGGCACGCTGAACGCGGCCAAGACGGCGATCGTCGGGACGATCGGCCGGCAGCAGGATTGGGCCATCGACGGGGCGGGCAACTTCGCGACGGTGACCTCGTCGG
Organism: uncultured Alcaligenaceae bacterium; assembly: GCA_964574975.1. GTDB lineage: Bacteria > Planctomycetota > Planctomycetia > Gemmatales > Gemmataceae > JAXMAS01. The sequence continues at coordinate 3,703 of CAZNSL010000587.1, forward strand.
GCACCGGAGCGCAATCGCGGACGCACAACCGTCAGAACCAGATGACGGCGATGGGCGGAGCGGCGCTCGCGTACGACGCCAACGGCAACCTGACCGGCGACGGCACCTGGACGTACACCTACGACGCCTGGAACCGGCTGGTGCAGTCGAGCAAGACCGGGACGACGGTGGTGTACGCCGTCGATGCGTTGGGCCGGCGAGCGGTGGAGACGGCGGCGGGCGTGACGCGGCACTTCTACTACAATGATCGGTGGCAAGTGATCGAGGAGCGGGCCGACCTGGTGAGCAGCCCGTCGACGGACTACAACGACATCAAGGTGCAGTTGGCGTGGAGCCTGGTCGGGTCGGACGTCTTGATCTTCCGGGATCGGTTCCAGCAGGGCGGCGGCGGCGTGCTGACGTTCGTGGACCGGATGTACGCGCAGCAGGACGTGCAGGGGAACGTGACGGCGTTGGTGTACTTCACCGGCTCGTCGGTGAACGTCATCGAGCGGTACGCCTACGACGCCTACGGCAAGGCGACGCCGTTCACCGGAAGCTGGGGCGTGCCGCCGGGCGGGGTGACGCAGTACGGGTGGCGGTACTACCACCAGGGGCTGCGGCTGAGCGAGTACGACGGGCTGTACGACAACCGGGCAAGGGCGTACTCGGCCGAGTACATGCGGTTCCTCCAGGAGGATCCCAGCGGGTTCGCGGCGGGAGATCCTGACCTTTATCGGTATGTTGGGAA
>CAZNSL010000588.1:0-4427 GCA_964574975.1 uncultured Alcaligenaceae bacterium
GTAGGTGTGGTCCTCCTTCGCCATGTACTCGCCCCACGGCTGGGCGACGCCGACGACCAGTTCCAACTCCGGGTCCACCTGCCACGCCGCCTCCGCCAGCCGGGCGGTCAACCAGAGCAGGTCGTCCTCGGATAGCTTCAGGACGTTGGCGTTGTTGCTGGCCGCCGTCAGGTGCCAGCGGCGGACTTGCTTGTGGTAGCGGCCAACGGCCGTCTCCACGTAATCGCACATGTAGCTCGACAGCGAGGGCAGGTCGCCCTCCCACTGCCACAACCACAGCGGCAGGCCGTAGGCGGAAAAATCGACCAGCGGCCCCGCCGACGGGCGGATGCCGCGCTCGACTGCCCAGGCCAGTTGTGCGTCCGCCTCCTCCCAGCGGTACTCCGACGCGGCCGGTTCGACCTGCTTCCACGTCAACGGCAAGGCCACGCCGTTGAAGGTAGCGGCGACGGCGTCGGCGGCTCCCGGCGGCACCAGACCGTTGAGCCGACACGACAGCAGGGTGTCGAGTTTCGGCTGTCGTTGGTGGCGGGCCTTGAAGATTTGATCGACGTAGGTGCGGACCAAGTTCGTCGCCGCCTGGTAGCCCTGGCCGAGCGCCGCCAGGGCATCGACATCGGAGGCCGGCGTACCGGCGTGGGTGACGGCCCGGCCGAACAACAGGCTCGCCGCACGGATCAGCCCATCGAGTTCCGGCGCGACTTGCAAGCCCACGGTGCGCCAGTCGGCTGCCTGGTTGCGGAGTTGGTTGAGTTTGCCGCGGGCGACCTCGATGGCGAACTGGTACGGGGCCGGCCGCTCGATCAGGGTGGCGCTGGTGCCCATCAACCGGCCGACGCCCGGCACCTCCCACGGCAACACAACGTAACCGCTCTCGTCCACGTCGCGGCTGACGGTCAGCCGGTCGCCTTGGACCACCGCCCGGCTGGGCGTCGGCATGTTGTCGTAGCCGCCGGCGACGCACGAGCGGCCCAGGTCGGCCAGGACCGACTGGGGCACGCCGCTCGGCAAATGGAAGTTCATCGTGCCCATGTCGCCCGCCGGAGGATCGGGACCGCGGCCGTCCCTAAGGAGTATGCGGCATTATAGACGGCCGGCGCGGCCGTTACCACAAGATAACACGACTCTTCCGTCGTCAGGCGGCGCGGGCTACGACGGACGCATCGACGGCGACGACGGTGATGCCGTAGCGGTTCGCCAGGGCCAGCGTCTCGACCTCGTCGAGGAGGATCGTCTTGCCGGCTTCAATGGCCAGCACCCGTGCCCCGGCCTGGCGCATGCTCTCGATCGTGTCGGTGCCGACCGTGGGCACGTCGAATCGCATATCCTGCTGCGGCTTGGCGACCTTGACCACGGTGAACCCGCCGCCGCGGCACAACCGGCCGGCGCGCAGGATCGCCTGGTCGGTGCCTTCAATGGCCTCGACGGCGAGGACCGCCCGGTCGTGGACCGCGACGCTCTGGCCCACGTCGAGCCGGCCCATCTCCTTGGCGAGTTCCCAGCCGAAGGCGATGTCCTGCGATTCGAAGGCAGTCGGTGGGCGGCGGCTCAGGTGTCCGTGGCGCACGAGTAACTCCGGGCAATAGTCCAGGGCACTGCCGACGTGCAATCCATCGCGCTCGAACTCGGCGATGACGCTCAACAGGAGGGTGTCGTCCTTGTTGTCGCGGCGCTGGCGGGCATACCAGAACTGCACCGCCCGCCAGTCGGGCATCAGTTGCAGCACGCGCCAGGGCTTCAGGAGTTCGACCTTGTGGATCTTGCCGGCCATGACGATCTCGCGGACGCCCGCCCGGCGGAACCGGCGGATGACCGCGCCGAGCTTGGCCAGCCCATGCCAGTGGAAGCGGTCGCACAGACCCGCCAATTCCGGCGTGGCGAGATGCCGCAGGCCGACGCAGACGACGGGCAGGCCGACCTGCCGAGCCTTGACGGCGAAGGCGACCGGGAAGCGGCCGGCCGCCGCGATCAGCCCGACTGGCGCGGTCATGCCGCCTCGTCCTCCATGCCGAGCTTCTGGACGATCTTCTTGAGCATCTTGCGCATGGCTGGCACCTCCGGCAGCATAGCGACCATCCGCTTGGCGTCGCGCTCGCGCATGGCCGGCGACCACATGTAACGCTCGCCGGGCGGTAGGTCGTTGATGACGGCCGCCTGTCCGCCGACGGTCACCCGGTCGCCGATGTGCACGTGTTCGACGATGCCGGCCTGTCCGGCGAGAACGACGTGGTCGCCGGTGCTGCTCGACCCGGCCATGCCGACCTGGCTGACGATGATGTTGTGCCGGCCGATGCGGACGTTGTGGCCGAGTTGGACCTGGTTGTCGATCTTGGTGCCGGCCCCGATGCGGGTCGCTCCGAAGGTGGCGCGGTCGATGGTCGTGCAGGCCCCGATCTCTACGTCGTCGCCGATCTCGACGCGGCCCTGTTGCGGTACCTTGTCGTGCCGGCCGTCCTTGAAGCGGTAGCCGAACCCGTCGGCCCCGATCACCGCATTGGCGTGGACGGTGACGCGGTGGCCGAGAACGCAATCGTCGTACAGGACGACGTGCGGGAACAGCGTCGCATCGTCGCCGAGAGTGCAACGCGCCCCGACCGACGCCCCAGCGTGGATGCGGCAGCGTGCCCCGATGACCGTCCCCTCGCCGACGACGGCGAACGGGCCGACCGTCGCATCGGGGCCGATTTGAGCCGTTGGGTGGACGACCGCGCGCGGGTCGATGCCGGTCGGTCGCGGCTCCGGTCGGCTCTGCAGGTGGCGAACGATGGCGACGAACGCGGCGAACGGGTCGGCGACGCGGATGAGCGGCTTGCCGTTGACCGGCACCGCCGGCCCGACGACGGCAGCACTGGCGGCGCTGGCGTGGAGCTTGTCGATCAGTTTGTCGCGGTCGATGAAGGTGATCTGGCCGGCCACGGCGTCGCCGAGCGGGGCGGCTCCCGCGATCGGCACATCGCCGTCGCCGTGAACCTCGCCGCCGACCAGGGCGGCCAACTCGCGGACGGTGCTGTTCATGATGTCTCCCTCGTTCCCAGGCTCTGCCTGGGAACGCACGGCCTTCGCGGCTCTGCCGCGCGAACCCGCAAAAACTCACCCCTCGCACTACGGGCGGCGGAGCCGCCGGGGACCGTGCGTTCCCAGGCAGAGCCTGGGAACGAGGCGCTAGCGCTTCCGCAGGACGACCAGGTCCTGAATGTTGCCGATCGCGCGCTCGGTGTACTCGATCACGTCGAAGAACTGGCCGAACGTCTCTCGCGTCCACGCCGGCGTCTGATAGGTCGTGCGGTAGACGCCCTGACCCAAGAGGAAGTCGAGTCCGCCGTCGACCGTCGCATCGTGGATGCCCTCGCCGAGCATGCCGGCCGCCGACTCGCCGAAGTGGAAGTACGCGGCGGACGGGCCGTGGACCGTCGCGACGAACGTGCCGCCCGGCTTGAGGATGCGGTGCATCTCGCCGAGCCAGGCAACCTGCGCGTCGCGCGTCAGGTGCGTGAAGAGCGAGTAGCCGAAGATCGCTCCGAAGTGCCCGTCCGGGTACGGCGTCGGCGGCGCGAAGTTGACCGTCTCGAAGCGGCCGCCACGAAGGTTACCGCGGCACCACTCGATCGCCTGCGAGTCGATGTCGCAGCCGTGGATTTCCGGGCCGTTCTTGACGCGTAGCCAGTGGGCCGTGAGCCGGCCGCAGCCGCAGCCCCAGTCGAGCAGGCGGCCGACGCGGTTGAGGGGCACGTGCCGGGCGAGGGCGTCGCGGATCTCGCAGAACGACTTGTAGCCCTGAGCGAGGAAGAAATGCGGCTTCTTGGTGTAGACGACGCGGTTGGTCAACTCTGCGGGCGGAATCGGCACGATCCGCGGTAGGTCGTCGCGGAACTCGGCGAGCATCTTGCCGGCCGGCCGGCCGTCGCGGCGGCCGACGATAGCCAGGTGGCCGCGGCGACCGAGCGACGCGGGAACCTTGAACGCGAAGGAACACTTGCCGGCGTTCGGCACGAACGGGAACGCCTCGGCGACATCGGGCCGCACGCCGGGGATGCAGGTGAAGAACTCCTGGTCGTTGACGTAGGCCGCGATTTTGTCGAACGGCCCGTCGGGCATCAGCACCCAGCCAGTGACGAGTAGGCCGCGCGACCGAAACAGGCGGTTCGGCGGCCGCACCAGCGACCAGCTTCCGAGGTTGACCTGCCAGTCGAGTGGCGTGAACTGGTCGAAGTAGCCGCGAGCGTAGGGCACGTCGGCAAGGTCGGGCAGCGGCGCGGCGGCAATCGCGGTCGTCATGCGTGGGTCCATCCACGGCGGGCACGGGTTCGGTGCGGGGCACGGTAACTTGCCCCGCCGCCGCGGTCAATGCGAACTGCGTGGTGGGGGGGGGGGGGGGCGGCCGGGGGGGGGGGGCGGGGCGCGGCCCGCGCTCGGGGCGCGGGGCGCGC
>CAZNSL010000589.1:0-3602 GCA_964574975.1 uncultured Alcaligenaceae bacterium
TGATGACCGGATGATCTTCGTAACGCCGGATTTCGCGACCGGCCACGACGACGGTACGATCCGCCTTTGGGACCTGCCGACGTGCAAAGAGAAGGCAACGCTCTCCGCCCACAAGCAGCCGATCTCGGCCATGCGTTTTTCATCGGATGGAGAACTCCTCGCCGCCGCCTCAGAGGACCGGGCCATCACGGTCTGGAAGTCCGACGGCACCCTCGTGCGGACACTGAAGGGACACACCGATCGTATTCCTGCTGTGGCCTGGAAGCCGCGAACGCGGCAACTCGTCTCGGCCGGCTGGGACACGACTGCCCGCATTTGGGACATCGACACCGGTGAACCGGTGGTGCTGCTCAACAGCCACGCCGACCAGGTCGTCACCTTGGCGTTCAGCCCCGATGGGTCCCTGTTGGCCTGCGCCGATTCGGTGGCGAACATTCACATCTGGAGCGACGCGGTCCTGGGCAATGAAATCCAGGTGATCCCCGGCGACCAGAGCGAGGTGCGCTGCCTGACGTTTTCGCGCGACGGCAGCCTGCTGGCCGTCGGCGGGGCCGACCGCGTGATCCATATCTGGGATCCGCGCCACGGCGAACTCGTCGCGGGGCAGGGGGCCTCGGCCGGTCACGCAATCGACTTGCTGCCGCACGGCGGAACACAACTACTCGTCAGCAACGCCAACGGTTCCGAGTTGCAGGTGTGGGATGTCGCGACCGGGCAATCGCTGCCACCGGCCGGCGCGGTGCCGAAGCCGCTTGCCGTTGCGGCCAGTCCCGACGGTCGGTGGATCGCGTTCACCACCGCCAACCCGGAGTCGCGACTGCACATTTGGGACGTACAGGCGAAGCACCTGAAGGGGCCGTTCGAGGGGCCGCGCGCTCCGATGACGCAACTTGCGTTCGCGCCCAACTCGAAGCGCTTCGCGTCGTGCTGCCGCACGGACGGAACGGTATGGCTGTGGAACCCGCTCGACGGCGAACCACTACTCATCATTCCGGAGGCGGCCGAGGGATGCACCATTGAAGCCGTGGCTTGGCACCCGAATAACGTATGGCTGGCAGCCGGCGGCATCGACTGGCTGGCTACGTCCGGCTCCGACGGAGCGGTCTCGGTTTGGAACGTCGATGAGCGCGTCAAGATCGCCACGATCCTCGGTGGAGCGACTGCACTTGCGTTCGATCCGAGCGGACACACGCTCGCGGTTGCGTCGCCGGACGCGGCGGTCTACATCTTCGACGTGGCAACGCAGGAGGCGATCCATGAGTTCGAGGGGTTACAGGCAGACTTCGCCGCGGTCGCATTCACGCCGGACGGCCGATATTTGGCGGCCGGCTGCGAGGACCAGAGTGTCCGCCTATGGGACGCGAAAACGGGCCAGTCGGTGAGCGTCGTGGACTTGGATTCGCCGGTGCGTGCCTTACGCTTCAGCTCCGACGGCCAGACGCTCTACACCGGCAACGGCAACACCACCTGTGACGCTCTGCCGGTGGCCCGGCTGCTCGAGGATTGAGGCAGCCAGTCATTTCGAGTTCTTCTCCAGAAACTCCTTGCTCAGGACGCTCGATAGCGTTACGCCCGTAGGTGTCGATGCGACCCGAAACGTCCCGAAGAACTCCCGCAGCATGGCGAGTTGCTGCGGAGTGACCGACTTCGACTGGGCGGCCATGACCATTACTAAATCCTTGTATGTGGCGACGGCGTTGTCGATATAGTCTGCCATCGACTTCGCCGCGGGCGCGTCGGTGGTCGCGCACGTCACGTCGAGCTTGAGAGCATCCGTGGCTGTGAGGCCGCCCACAACGTGCGTCAGCGCGGCCGCGCGGGTGTTGGCGACCACGTTCGGAGGTGGAACGGCGACGAAGTTCACGGCCTGCCGCGGATCGGCCTTCGCCAGCAATTCGTGGACTGCTTTCGACGGTTCGGATCGCTTGCGGCCCGCCTTCTTGTCGATAGCGTCGTCGATCGCTCCCTCGTCGATGGCGACGGCAGCCGTTTGCCCGTCAAGCATGGCGACGAAGAGATTTCGCGGTAACGCGACGGCGGGCTGCGATTTGTCGGGTGGTAGAGTCCAGCGATAGACGCCGTTGGGCCGGGCTTCCACACCACCTTTCTTTTCGGCGGCCATGGCCGCGAATTGAGCGTTGACCTTTGCTGGGTCGAACTTGCCCTCGATCAGCAACACAGCGGTACGCGCTGAGGCGTCCGCGCCGACGGCGAGCGTGGCCCGGGCGACATCGCGCGTAAATTCCACGCCGCACGACTTCATGACCGTCGCGGCGTCGCCCAGAGCAGCCTCGAGCGATTTTGCGTCGCCGAGGGCCGTGGGCTGGGCGAGGACGGCGTTGACATTGAGACGGACGACGTAAGCGGTGCGGTCGGGGAATAGCTGGGTCACGTCAGCGCGGGCGGCGGCCGCGATCGCGACGAGTGCGAGCAAAGTGGCTCGTGTCATTCGCGGTCTCCCGTGCGCCGGCATCATACGACGCGGCTGATGAGGCATTTCAGGTAGCCCGTTTCGAGGCACGACGCCGAGACCGGGTGGTCGGCGGCTGCCCCACGCCGTTCCAGAATCTGCACTTCGCGCCGCTGCGAGGCCGACACCTGCGCGAGCAGGTCGTCGAGCATCGCCGGCTCGATCAGGCCGGAGCAACAGCAGGTTACGAGTATGCCGTCCGGCTGGAGAAGTCGCAACGCCAAGGTGTGCAGTCGGCGGTAGCCGCTCAGTGCCTCCGGGATCGCGTGCCGGGTGCGGGCGAACTTCGGAGGGTCGAGAACGATGAGGCCATACGTCCGCCCGGCGGTTGCGAGGGTGGCCATGTGGTCGAACACGTTTGCCTCGACGAACGTCATGCTGTCGAGACCGTTGAGTTCCGCATTGCGACGGGCCAGATCGAGTGCCGGCGCGGACGAATCGACGCACTCGACGGCGACTGCCCCGGCGCGTGCTGCATGTAACCCGAAACCGCCGGAGTAGCTGAAGGCGTCGAGGACGCTGCGGCCAACCGCATAACGAGCGGCTGCAGCGCGGTTATCGCGCTGATCGAGGTAGAAGCCCGTTTTCTGTCCCTCGGCCAGGTTGACCAGGAAGCGCAAGCCCCCGACTTCCTCGACTGTCACTGGCCCGTCGGGTACCTCGCCGCAGAGCGAGCCATCGTGCAGTTCGACGCCTTCGAGTTTGCCGATACCGCGTTCCGTTCGCAGGAACGCGCCGCGGCAACCGGTCAATTCCGTCAGCAATGCCCCGATCGCCTCGCGGCGGAGAGCCAGGCCGAGTGCGGTGAACTGCACGGTCAAGTAACGGTCGTACTGGTCGACGGTCAGCCCCGAAAGGCCGTCCGATTCGCTGAACACTAGCCGGCACGCGCCGCCGGGGCGCACCAGACCTAGGATATCGCGGCGCAGCCGGATCGCGGTGGTGAGGCGGTCGCGGAAGAAGTCGTTGTCGAGCGGTTGGCCCGGCTCCCACGAGTACAGGCGAACTCGGATTTTGCTGCCCGCGTTGAATAGGCCGCGGGCCACGAAATTGCCGGCTGAGGAAACGAGATCGACCTCGTCGCCATCGGCGGGGTCGCCTTCGACGCGCTCAACCGCCCCGGCAAAGACCC
>CAZNSL010000589.1:3612-4425 GCA_964574975.1 uncultured Alcaligenaceae bacterium
GGGATTCATGGGCACGGTGATCCGGCGCCGATACGGGTCGATCCGCGCCGCGGCGTTGGTGGTGTAGGGCCCGGTGGGCGCCGGCGCGGTCAGTACCTGGTTGGCGGGGGGCAGGAGTTTCAGGATGACGTGCGGGGTGGTCACGGGTGTTGTTGCACTGCGTCGATGTAGTCGAGTGCCCGATCCAGTTCGGTGGGTCTGCGCCGTGCGGCCAACATGGCACGCACCCGGCCGAGTAACTCGCTCGGATTGATCGGCTTGGTCATGAAGTCGTCGGTGCCGGCGTCAACGGCGCGATCCACGTCGCTGGGCTGGTCGAGCGCTGTGACCATCAACACGCCGACATTGCTGGTCGCCGGGTCGGCTTTGAGCTGCTTGCACACCTCGAAGCCGCTGATTCGGGGCATCATCACGTCGAGCAAGAGTACGTCCGGCTTCCAGTCGCGGACCTTCCGGAGGGCCTCTTCGCCGTCGGCGGCGGTTGCGACCGCGTAGTCGGTTGCGGAAAGAATGGCGTCGAGCAATTCCAACCCCTGCGGGTTGTCGTCGGCAATCAGGACGCGGGCCGGTTCCGACATGCGAGACCTCCGTGCAAGCGGGCACGGGGATTATAGGAGGCACGGCGAGCCGGGAACGTAAGCGACCGGAGCGATTCGTCCGAGGTTCGCTCCGGTCGCTTACATACCTGGCTTGCCGGAGATCGGTTAGGTGCTGAACTCCGGCCGGCGTTTTGCGAGTTGCGATTGGAGGCGGGCAACGATGCTGGAGTGCATCTGGCTGACGCGCGACACGCACAGGTCGAGCGTCGCGCCC
>CAZNSL010000590.1:0-3438 GCA_964574975.1 uncultured Alcaligenaceae bacterium
CGCTGCGGTAGTTCTCGATCATCAGCGCGATTGGCCCCTGGTCGATGCCGAAGTGGTGCGGCGTCACCCAGCCGACCTTGCGGTGCGCCCCGCCGGGGTAGGTGCGGTTGAAGCTCGCCTTGAAGCCGAACGGGTTGAGCATCCCCAGGTCCAGCGACGCGAAGTTCTGGATCGTCGGCAGGACGATCTCCGGCGCGAACGGTAGCGACGCGACGACCGCCCACGGGGCGATGGTGCCGTCGTCCGGCCCGTCGGGCACGCCGCGGGCGATGTAGTCGAAGAACTGCACCTCGCGGCCATTCTTGCCGATCTTCTTCTCCCAGCCCGGCCCGTCGCAGGCGGTGATGCCCCAGCAGGTCTCGCCGTAGCCGACGAACTCCATCGGGTTGGCGATGCAGTACGCCCGGTGTCCGTAGGTCGCCCGGCGGCTGTTCTCGAAGTAGTCCATGTCGCGAGCACGCATCACGACATCGCGGATGCCGCGGAAATCGACCCACATGTGCGAGAGCTGGTAGGTGAACAGGGGAGGGCAGACGAAGTACTCGTGTCCGTAGACGTTCGCCCATTTGTAGGTCGACGTGTACGCCGCGTAGCTCTCGTCGGGCAGCGGGTGCGTCGGCGAGCCGAGGCCGAGCAGGTACAGGATCAGCGCCTCGTCGTAGCCGGTCCACGAGTGTGGGATGAAGCCGCTCTCCGGCCGCCAGCCGTGCGTGACGGCCGGGCCGCCGTTGCGCGCCCAGTCCCAATCGACGCGCTCGTACAGCTTCGTCGCGTAGTCGCGCAACTCGGCTTCCACCTTGTCTTCGGCGTCGAAGTAGGTGCGGCAGGTGAGGATACCGGCGAACAGGAACGCGCTGTCGATGGTGGACAGCTCGCAGTTCCAGACGCGCTCGCCGGTGCCCATGTGCAGGAAGTGGTAGAAGAAGCCCATGTACCCGCTGGCGTCCGGCTCCGGCCCCTGCGGCAGCTCCCAGAGGAATTTCAAGTGGTCGCGGACGCGCTTGGCGATCAGGCCGCGCGGCAGCATGAGCTTTTCGACGAACAGCGGCATCGTGGCGTAGGCCATGCCGCAGGCCGCTATGCTGGCCGGGGCGTCGCGCCAGGTCTTGTCGCGGACCAGCCCGTTGAAGTGGTTGATCTCGCGCAGGTAGTACTGCACGGTCGTGAACTGGATCGCGTCGAGTTCGTCGTCGGTCATGCCGCGGCGTCTCCGGGGTCGGAGCTGAGCGGAAAACTCTGGCGAGCCGGGAGCGTTAGCGACCGGAGGGTAGGCGCCGCGACGTTCCTCCGGTCGCTGACGCTCCCGGCTCGCCAAGGTTATTTCCGGTAGCTCTAGAATATGGCTCCGCGTTCATCCGCGTTCATCTGTGGCTAATTCCTGTCGGCTCTATCTGGTGAACGCCTGCTCTGGGATAGCTTTGTGACGAGACGGACGGTTTTCGGCCTGCCCGTCGCGGCGAAACAGTCTACCATCGTCGATAGGAAATCGACTCGCACTGCCCGAGGCTACCCGAGTGACCGTCGCGTCCGCCCGCCGCGCTCGTGCGCTGCACGAGGCGCTGGTGGTCATCCTGCTGTTGATCACCCTCTTCGGCCTGTTCCTGCCGTGCGTCCGCTGCTTGCGCGAGGCGGCCGGCCAGGCGACCTGCCGCGACAACCTGCGCCGCCTCGCCGCCGCTTGCTTCCAGGCGGAAAACGTCCACGGCCACATGCCCGCCGGGGTCTGCGGCGTGCGCGGGACTGGGTTGCTCGTCGAACTGCTGCCGCACCTGGGCCGGGCCGACCTTGCCGACCGGCTGCCGTCCGACGGGTCGTGGTATCAGTGGTCGGCCGAACCGCCGGCCGCTTACGCCGTCGCGGCGACGCGGGTGGCGGCGTTCGAGTGTCCCTCGGCCACGGGGCCGCGGGCGAGTTGTACCGTCGTGACTGCGGCCTTCGGGCACGACGGCGCGGGGGCACCGACCTGTGCCCGCACCGTGGAGAACTACCGGCACGCCGAGGCGTATCGGCCGCTGGCCGTCGCGCACTACGCCGGCGTCGGCGGGGCGGGCCGCGGGCCACACCCGGTAGGGGCGAAGTACGCGGGCGCGTTCGCCGGCTCGACCGGCGTCGCTCTGGCCGACGTGGCGGCCGGCGATGGCCTCTCGGTCACGCTGCTGCTCGGCGAAGCGTGCGGCCAGCGCGAGTTCGACTCCGGCCACCCGCCCAGCGAGTGCGACGCGACCTGGGTGGGCGTGGGGGCACTGCCGACGGTGCGCGGCCTCGGCCAGGGATTGGACTCGGACTGGCGGCAGTTCGGCAGTTGCCACGGCGGCGTCGTCCACTTCGCTCTGTGCGATGGCTCGGTGCGCGGCCTGCGCGTCGGCCGGACGCGGGTCGGGCCGCCGGGGGTCGCGCCGTGGGCCGCCTTCGACACCGGCAGTGCCGATTGGCGGCTGCTGCAAGCCCTCGCGGGCTACCGGGACGGAACCGAGTTCGACCCGGCACTTTGTGTGGATTGACCGCGCGGCACGGTGGGACGTAAGGCGCGCAGAAACATGGTCAAGACTTGCTCTTCGTGGTTCCTTCACTTACCATCACCTATGGGCGATCCCCACCGCCATCAACTTGTGGCGTTTGGTGCCATCCCGCCTGCCTTTCGCCCCATGCGTTGGCCCCACCGCGATTATTCCGGCGTCTTTGTGCCGGCTTGGATGTTCTCTAGCGACTTATCTCGAAGGAGTTTCGTAATGGCTCGAACGTTGCGCCGATCGGCGTTCACGTTGATCGAACTGCTGGTGGTGATTGCCATCATCGCCGTCCTGATCGGCCTGTTGCTGCCAGCAGTCCAGAAGGTCCGCGAAGCGGCAGCCCGAACGACGTGTCAGAACAACCTCAAGCAGCTTGCCCTCGGCATTCACAACTACGAGAGCGCTAACGGCCGGCTACCGATGGGCTACATCGGCGAGCCGACGCCGTTCGCCAACCCGCAAAGCCCCGACACCGACAACTATCCGTGGGTGAGTATGCTGGCCCAGATTCTTCCCTACATCGAGCAAGACGCCCTGTACCGCCGGCTCAGGGTCAACTTCGGTCAGAAGACGCCGGTGGCGAATTCCTTCTGGGCCAACTCGACGGACAACGTCGCCGTTGCCCAGACCAAGGTTCGAATGTTTACCTGCCCCTCGGATAGCCCAGACGGCGTGACGCTAGGGACGAACATCATCCCGGTGTCGTACCGTTCCGGGCCAGGTATTGCGACGAGTTTTTCGTACTACTACCCGAATCCGTTCGGCGATACTCTTGCCAAGACGAATTACTGCGGGATGTCCGGCGGCACGGCCAACCCGATCGGCGACTCCGGCTGGGACAGCTTGGTCGGCGTCTTTTACACGCAGTCGAAGGTCACGCTGCCCGAAGTGACGGCATCCGACGGGACCAGCAACACGCTGCTTGTCG
>CAZNSL010000590.1:3448-4417 GCA_964574975.1 uncultured Alcaligenaceae bacterium
GACGTGTACATGGACGGGCCGTTCAACATCAACCTGAAGATCACCCTCACCGGCATCACCGACGGGACCAGCAACACGCTGCTTGTCGGCGAGTCGCTCGGCGGCAAATTCCCTGGCTACCCCCGCGATACCTCACACTCTTGGCTCGGGTCTGGCGTCTGGCCGGCGCTGTACGGCATGCCGGAATCCGACACCTCCGATACGGCCTATCTCGCGTGGTCCAGCAACCACACCGGCGTCGTCAACTTCGCCCTCGTCGACGGCTCGGTGCGTTCCCTGCGCAAGGGCAAGAGCGATACGAACGGCCTCGGTACCTCCAACTACCGTTTCCGCCAACTGGCCGGATATCGAGACGGCCGCATCGATGACACGTCGTCGGTCATGCCGTAAGCGTTCCGCGATCCGATTCGCCCATGAGGAGTCGACAGCACTATGAAGCGAATGCTGCGGTGGACGACGTTGGCGTGCATGGCCGTGACAGGGTTGGTCGGCTGCGGGAGTTCGAACCCGCCGGCTAAAGCTCCGGATCAACCGATCATGATGCCACCGCCAGGCGGCCCCAAGGGCCGCACGCCAGATAAGCCCGTGAGTAAACCAGTGCAGGACAAGCCGTGACGATCTCGTGAAAGCGTCCTATCCCTTGGCCGACGTTTCTCGGCCGCTAGGGTGAATCGGTGAAACGTGATCGGGCTAGTGGCCTGCCGTACTTGAAGTGCGGCAGGCCAAATTTTTTCGACACGACGCGCTCGTGAGCATATCCCTTTAGATCATCAGTAGTTCCGGCTATCGCTACCTTCGAACGAGTACAGGCCATCGGCCCGCGTTGTCTTTCGATTCGGCATAGCCGCGCACCGACTGCGATACTTTGTGGGATAGCGTGTGGGCAAAAAATGCTGCCCGACGCTTGCACTTCTCCGACTGGAGTTCACCCAGTGTTGCCGAGGCCCGGATCAGGCCGCCACCTTGGGG
>CAZNSL010000591.1:0-4406 GCA_964574975.1 uncultured Alcaligenaceae bacterium
CTGCATGGTAACTTAGTCCTGCGCCATTGAATTTATCTTTGTAAGTTCTTAGGCAATCGCAAACCGAGTCATCAAAGTCTGTTTGTGGCCCCTGCACGAATCCAGTAAATCCCGGCTGGGGTGTGCGATCATAGCGAATGGTTAATCCATTTCTCCATTGTCCGTCCACCCAAAACGTGTGCGTGTCGTCAGTTACCGTAAGGCCGCAGTGCGTACCTCCAAAAGGAGACTCCCGTGAGCCACTAGTTGCTTGATAGCAATGCACAGCGATCTGGCAAAGCAACCCGGAAGGATCCGTCCGATTCGCCGGGTTATTGCGAGTGTACTTGTATGGATGTTCATACAAAATGACAATACCTCTAGTTGACAGTGGATCTCGTGACAAAAACCGTCCCTGCACCGGATGGTACATTTCGTTATCCCTCAGCGCCAAAAAACGTTTCTGGTCGAGTGTCGCGGATTCCTTCGTAAACAATCTCGACTCCGGCGGTCAAACTCGTCCTGTTCGCCCACCGAATCGGTGACCTCAATGACTCGCAGCGTGGTTATCGGCTGAATCGTGCTGCCGTCGACACATTGTAGGCAGATGCCAAGTTGTTGTCCCCGGCAATGCCGTTTCACGAATGCCGAAATCTGCCAGATTGTAGCCGGGTTTGCCCCGGCTCAGCAAAGCATGGTGGCCTCGGACTATGTTCTTCTGCAACTCGACCTCTTCATGCCTCGGCATCAGCAGCGTGCGAGCTTCAGCCGGCCGTGTCGTGGCGATGATTCTCCGGAACTGCTTATACGAGTCCATGATGAGGCCCGAGTACCGCGAGTCATTCGGGGCCAACCCCACGGCCCAATTGTATTCCCTCAGTGCGTCGGCGTACCGTCCGGTTTCCCAGAGGCAGTCGCCCCGCAAGGCGCGGAAGCTCGCCACCTCGTCGCGGGGCGTCATCGCCCTCAGGTAAATGCCGCACGCCATTTCTGCGTCGCTGATAGGCATCGGCCACTGCCGGTAATGCTCGTCCGGTGGGCACGTGAGGCCGTAGGCGGTCGCCTCGACGTTGAACAGTGCACCGGGCGACCATACCTTCCCGTGCGGGTCATTCCACCGGACGAACAGGTGGCCCTTTGCTTGCACCAGGGTGAGGGGGTAATTGAGCCGGCGACCGACCGCCGCGTAGAGGACGGGCATCGAGACACACGTTCCGCCGGGGCCGCCGATCAGTCCGTGGATGAACAGGTCGCGAGCGTCGCAGAAGTCGGGGGCGAAGCAGTTCGGGTCCTGGAACCTTGGGTCACGGATGCGCGCCGGGTTGTAGCGGACGCCCAGGTCCTTGCACAGGACTGTGGCCATCACCAGCATGCAGAAGTAGGCCGGCGAGTGCCCGAACTCCTCTGGGCGATCGCGGAACTGGTAGGAGTGCCTCAGCGTCTCGAGTTGGACGTGCCGGGCGGCCTCGTCGAGCCACGCCAGCGCTCGGCCGATGTCCAGATGCTCCGCGCCGGGGAGGCCCGTTGCGGCTGCCAAGTTCGCGGCCGCTACGTCGTAGTCGCTAGGACGGCCGTTCGGGATTAGGAAGATGCGATCCAGTCCGTCCACGGCATCGGGCCTCCGCCCGTTCCACTCGCGTCAACACCCTGGGATTGTCCCGCGCCCCGCCGGCCTGTCAAGTAGACTCCAGCTCGAGTTGCGGCGGATGTCCCGCGTCAACGTGCTACCCGACTGCGAACGTGTCGGCATCATTTCTAAGGTCCATTTGCTTGCGTTACTGGCAATACTCCAGCCGTTGTCTTGCATGGCAGCATTTGATCGCGCCCACCCTCGGGCGGATTGATCACGCTGTCCTCTCACTGCTTCGCGGTCGCATTGGACGTTGCCAACCGTCCCTCACTGCCCAAAAAGCCCCCGATCTCGCGGAGGACGGCCAGGGCCGGCGCGTAGTCCGGATCCTCGTCGAGGGCCGCCCGCCACTGCGCTTCCGCGCGGACCGGGTCGCCCATTGCCTCGTAGACGAGGGCCAAGTTATGCCGCGCCAGCGTCCCCTCGACCCCCTCGACCACGCTCGTGAAATGCCGCACCTCCCTCCGGGACAGCAGGTCTTCGTACGCCGCTGCCGCTTCTGCGAGCCGCCCCTTTGCCTGGAGGAGGCCAGCCTTACGGAAACGCAGTTCGGCATCCACGGGGAACCGGGCGAGACCTTCGGCGCACGCCTCCAGCGCCGCGTCCGCGTCGCCGCCGCGGTCGTAGCAGCCGGCCAGAAGTGCAAACGCCTTGCGCAGGTGCGACTCGCCCGGCCCCGCGGCGGCGATCGACCGCCGCAGGTAGCCCGCCGCCTCAGCGTATCGGCCAGCGTCCGCGTAGGTCATCCCCAGATTGAACAGTACGAACGGGTGTTCGGGCCGTTCCCCGAGGTCCAGGTGCAGCAGCCGCAGGTCGCGCTCGAGCTTCCGCGCCTGGCCCTTCGGGCTGTGGTCGTAGCCGGAGTGGGTGACGAACAGTTCGGTCCACGCGACCTCGCCGCCGAGGCGGCGGATGGCCGGCAGGATTTGCTCGTGGATCCGCCCCTCGAACCGGATGTCGGGGTGGTTTCGCACGAGTTTGACGTGGTCCACGACGGTCACGTCGCCGCCCGCGGGCCCCGGGCACCGGACCCGGATGACGTGGCCGAGGACCGACGGGTCGACGGCCCCGTACGCCAACTCGCGCAAGCGGCGGCCGCAGTCCGGGTCAATGGTGTCGTCGGAGTCCATCCAGAAGAGCCACCGGCCGCCGGCGAGCCGGAGGGACTCGTTGCGGGCCGCCGAAAAGTCATCCACCCAGGCGAAGTGGGACACCCTCGCACCCAGTCGCGCGCAGACGGAGGGCGTGTCGTCGGTCGAGCCCGTGTCCACGACGATCATCTCGTCCACCCACGGGCGGACGCTCTCGAGCGCGGCGGCCACCGTGCGGGCGTTGTCCCGCACGATCATGCAGAGTGACAGGACGACGGGCGTTCGCTGGAGGAGCAGCCCGCCGCCCTCGGCCGCGCGGACCGTGAAAGTCGGTGCTGGGAGTGCCCGGGCGTCTGCCGTCGTCCCGGTCGCGGTCGCGGCTTGCGCCGCGCCGGCCGCTTCGGGGTCGCCCCACTTGGCGACGTACTTGGCCCGGTTCTCCCGCATGAGGGCGGCGAAGTCGACGCCCGACGCGCGGAAGGTCCGGTGCCCCTCGTGGTGGACGAACGCGTCCCGGGCGATCACCGCCTTCCACCCGGCCGCGAGCGCCCGGCGGCAGTAGTCGTCGTCCTCGAAGCACCCGGCCCCGAACCGCTCGTCCAAAAGGCCGACCTGGTCGATGACCTGCCGCCGGACCAGCAGGCAGAAGCCGACGAGGCGGTCGGTCTCCTCCGCCTCCCCCGCGCGGCTCGTTGCCAGGTCCGCCGCGAACGCGTTCAGGCCCGCCAGGTCGTCGCCGTACGGTATGGCTACTTGCTGCTCGCCGCTGACGAAGTTCGACGACGGGCCGACCAAGCCGACGTCGGGCCGGCGGCGCAGCGGCCCCAGGAGCCGCGTGAGCCAGCCGGGCGGCACCACCGTGTCGTTGTTGAGCAGGACGACTTGGTTTCCCTGGGCCGCTCGGATGCCCTGGTTGGCCGCGGCCGGGTAGCCGCGGTTTTCCGCGTTGGCGATGACCATTGCCGCCGGCACGGATCGGAGGAAGTCCGGGGTGCCGTCGGTCGAGCCGTTGTCGACCAGGATCAGTTCGTACGGAAGGTCGGTGCCGCGGAGGACGCTGTCGAGGCAACGCCGCGTCGCGCTCAATTCGTTGTGGGTCACGATCACGATCGACGTCAGCCCGGTCGCTGGCGTGCCGCCCGCCCGCGGCGGTTCGGATGTGCCGGCCGCCGGCTCACCCGAGGCACAGGCCGCGGGCCGTGTTTCAGCCGGCCGTCCGGTGCCTCGCGCGGTGTGGTGTACGAAGGCGTCGTGGGCAATCAGGCACCGGTACCCCACGGCGCGGGCCCGCCGGCACAGTTCGCCGGCCGGGTCGGACGGGTCGCTCAGGGGGCCGACCCGGTCGAACACCTCACGCCGGATCAGGAGGCAGGTACCGCTGAGCGACTCCGCGGCGGTTCGCACCCCGGCGTGACGGCGGCCCCGTTCCCACGCGAAGCCGTCCAGGCCCTCGAGTTCGTACGCTTCGGCGACGCCCTGCCCGCCCGGCACCCCGTTGAGGCACGGGCCGGCCAGCCCGGCGTCGGGCGCGGACGCCAGGGCGTTGAGGAGCCGCCGCAGCCAGCCGGTGGTCACCACCGCGCCGGGCGCGACCAGAGCCACCTGGCGGCCCCGCGCCGCGCGGACGGCCTGGTTGACGGCCGCCGCGGTACCGCGGTCGGCCGGGTTGGCGATCAGCCGCACGCTGCCCTCGGCGCGCAGCGCCT
>CAZNSL010000592.1:0-4404 GCA_964574975.1 uncultured Alcaligenaceae bacterium
CGATTCTGCGCTGGCTCGAAGCCGACGCCCCGAACGACCCCGCCACCGTGGCGCTGCCGACGAGCCTGGAGGTATACCCGCCGGGCGCCGTCCTCGACGGCAAGGGCGAGAAGCAGCGGATCGTGGCGCGGGCCAAGTACGCCGACGGCACCGACCGCGACGTGACCTCGCTCGCGCTGTTCATGTCGAGCAACGACACCGCGGCGAAGATCGCCCCGGACGGCGACGGCGTGGTCACGGCCGGCGACCGCGGCGAGGCGTTCGTGATGGCCCGGTTCCACACGTTCACCATCGGCGTGCCGTTCATCACGCTGCCGAAGGGGCTGGCCTTCACCTGGAACAACGCCCCCGAGAACAACTACGTCGACACCCACGTCCACAACAAGCTGAAGAAGCTCCGCGTCGAGCCGTCGGGCACCTGCTCCGACGAGGTGTTCGTGCGCCGCGTGTTCCTCGACATCACCGGCCTGCTGCCGACGGCCGACGAGTTCGCCCGGTTCATGGTCAGCACGCTGCCGAACAAGCGCGAGCTACTCATCGACGAGTTGCTGAGCCGCAAGGAGTTCTCGGAGCTGTGGGTGCTGAAGTGGGCCGAGTTGCTGCAGATCCGCAGCAGCAACCAGGTCAGCTACAAGGCGATGCTGCTCTACTACACGTGGCTGCAGGACAAGATCGCCCGCAACGTGCCGACCGACGAGTGGGTGCGCGAGTTGCTCGGCGCCAACGGCGGCACCTTCCGCAACCCGGCGACGAACTACTACCAGATCGAGACCGACATCGTGAAGGTGACGGAGAACGTCGCCCAGGTGTTCATGGGGATGCGGGTGCAGTGCGCCCAGTGCCACAACCACCCGTTCGACCGCTGGACGATGGACGACTACTACGGCTTCGCGGCGTTCTTCCGTCAGATTGGCCGCAAGCAGGCCGACGATCCGCGCGAAGTCATCGTCTTCAACTCCGGCGGCGGTGAGGTGCGGCACCCGATCGGCAACCGCGTCATGGCCCCGAAGTTCCTCGGTGGGGCAACGCCGGATGTCAAGGGTAAGGACCGCCGGGTCGTCATGGCCGAGTGGCTGGCGTCGCCGGAGAACCCGTTCTTCGCCACCAACCTCGCCAACATTGTCTGGGCGCACTTTTTTGGACAGGGGATCATCCACGAGGTCGACGACGTGCGCGTGTCCAACCCCGCATCGAACCCGGAGTTGCTGGCCGAGTTGGGAAAACGGTTCACCGGCTACAACTACGACTTCAAGAAGCTAGTGAAGGACATCTGCATGTCCCGGGCCTATCAGCTTTCGACGAAAGCGAACGCATCCAACGAAGGCGACCTGCGCAACTTCTCCCACGCCGCAATTCGCCGTATCCGGGCGGAAACGATGCTCGACTGCATCACGCAGGTGACGGAGACGAAGGACAAGTTCCCCGGCCTGCCGCTCGGGGCGCGGGCGGTGCAAATCGCCGACGGATCGCGCTCGACGTATTTCCTGACGACCTTCGGCCGGGCGAGTCGCGAGACGGTCTGCTCGTGCGAAGTGAAGCTGGAGCCGACGCTGTCGCAATCGTTGCACCTACTCAACGGGAACACGACCGGCGGCAAGATCGCTTCGGGTGGCGTCGTTGCCCGGAAGTTGCGCGAGAAGGTGCCGCCGGAAAAGATCGTTGAAGATTTGTACCTGCGAACGGTGACGCGCCCTCCGACGGCGAAAGAGCGAGCGGACATCGCCAAGTTACTTGCCGAGCAGAAGGCGCCTCAGAAGGCGCTCGAAGACTTGTTCTGGGCGCTACTCAACACGCGCGAGTTCATGTTCAACCACTAAACGAAGAAATTCACCGCAGAGATCGCGGAGAGCGCGGAGAGAATACTGAAATGTCACCAGTGACGCACACCCGACTCGTTCCGATATTGATTCTCTCCGCGTTCTCCGCGTTCTCCGCGGTGAATACTCCGGCGCGTGCCGCCGACGCGCCAAAAGTCACATATGCCGACCACGTCCTGCCCCTTTTGCGCGACAAATGCATCGGCTGCCACAACGCTGAGAAGGGCAAGGGCGGCCTCGATGTGTCTACGTATTTCAAGCTGATGGCCGGCGGTTCTTCCGGCGAGGTCGTCAAGCCCGGCGATGCCGACGACAGCCGGCTGTACCTGCTCGCCGCCCACAAGGAGGAGCCGAAGATGCCGCCCTCCGGCGGCAAGCTGAGCGACAATGCGCTCGTCACCATCAAGAAATGGATTGACGGCGGCGCACTCGAAAATGCAGGAAGCAAGGCCGCGATCATGAACAAGCCGAAGTCCGACCTCGGCCTGAAGTCGGCTGCCGTCGGCAAACCGGCCGAACCGCCGATGCCGAAGGTCAAGCTGACGCTGGACGGCCTCAAGACGCCTCGACCGGCCGCGGTCACGGCACTGGCAGCGAACCCGTGGTCGCCTCTGGTTGCCGTTGCATCGCCGAAGCAGGTCTTGCTGGTTCACGCCGGTACGCTCGAACTGCTCGGCATTCTGCCGTTCGCGCACGGGCAGGTCAACGTGCTGAAGTTCAGCCGCAATGGCAGCCTTTTGCTGGCAGCCGGCGGGCACGGCGGCAAATCGGGCAAGGCCGTCGTGTGGAAAGTCGCCAGCGGTGAAAAGGTGTTTGAGATCGGCGACGAGACCGACGCCGTCCTCGCGGCCGACATCAGCTCCGACCAGACGCAGATCGCGCTGGGCGGGCCAGGCAAGCTCGTCCGCGTCTACTCCCCGGCCGACGGTTCCGTCGTCCGCGAGATCAAAAAGCATACCGACTGGGTGACGGCCCTGGAGTTTAGCCCCGATGGGAAATACCTGGCATCGGCCGACCGCAGTTCCGGTCTGATCGTTTGGGAGGCGGCGACGGGCCGTGAGTACCTCGGTTTGCGCGGGCACAAGCTTGCCGTCACCGACGTGAGTTGGCGGCCCGACGGCCACGTACTGGCGTCCACGAGCGAGGACGGTTCGGTGCGACTGTGGGAAATGGAGAACGGCAAGCAACTCAAGACGTGGACTGCTCACGGCAGCGGGTCGCAGTCGGTGCGGTTCACGCCGGACGGGCGACTCGTCACCAGCGGCCGCGACAAGACGTGCAAGTTGTGGGATGCGAACGGTGCGCTGAAGAAGCAGTTCGAGCCGTTCGCCGACGTGGCCCTGCGGGCGGTGGCGACGTTCGATAACACGCGGGTCGTCGCTGGCGACTGGACCGGCACCCTCCGCGTCTGGGCCACGGCCGACGGCAAGCGCGCTGGCGAGTTCACGACCAATCCGACGCCGGCCTCCGAGCGGATTGCCGCGATCGTCAAGGAGTTGGCCGCGAAAGAGGCCGCGCTGAAGCCGGTACTCGATGCCTTCAAGGCCGCCAAGTCGGCCGCGGACACGACCGCGAAGGAGGCCTCTGCCGCCGAGAAGGCAGCCGGTGACGCGGCGAATATCGCCAAGGTCGTCGCCGACGCCGTGCCGGACGCGAAGGCGGCTTACGAGCGAGCCCAAGTGCCGGTTGCCGCCGCACAGGCGGTCGTCGCGGTGCGCGACATCAAGGCCAAAGTGTACGCCGAAGCGGCCGCGAAGCTCAAGGATGCCGCAACCAAGATGCCCACGAGTACAGAATTGGCCCAGGCGGCGAAGGCGGCGCAGCAAGCGGCGGCGCAGCACGCAACCGAACTGGCCGCGGCGCAGAAGTCGCTTCAGGAGGCGACATCCGCTGCGAAAGGGCCGACCGACCGTTGGGCATCGGTGCAAAAGGCCGTCGCCGACACGGCTGGCCCGTCGCAGCAGTTGGTTAAGGCCGCCGCTACCAAGGCGCAGGCTGCAAAGGCGGCTGCCGCGGCCCTGGCTACGGCCAAGGCTGCCGCCGATAAGCTGACCGCCGAGGTCGCCGCGCTCCGGGCACAACTCGACAAACTCAAATCGGCCGCGGTCGCAGCACGCTGACACGCTGGAGCGAGGTTGCGGTTGCGGTGTCCGGCAGCACGGGGTACGCTGTTCGTCGCGGACGACGCGCTTCGCCCCACGTCACGGA
This sequence comes from uncultured Alcaligenaceae bacterium, assembly GCA_964574975.1. GTDB lineage: Bacteria > Planctomycetota > Planctomycetia > Gemmatales > Gemmataceae > JAXMAS01. The sequence goes on from CAZNSL010000592.1 coordinate 4,026, forward strand.
CGACGATCCCATGCGCCACCTCGGCACTCTTGCAATTCTCTCGCTCGTTTCTGCCGCCGCGGGCAACCCGCCGTTCGCCGATAAGTTGTCGTCGCCGCGCGAGACGTTACAGACGCTCTACTACGCCGTCGACGTGTACGACTACCTGCCCTCGATCATCGACGAAGCGGTTGCCACACTCGATCTCGGCGACCTCATGCCGGCCGATTCGGCGTCCGCCGCACTGCTCGCGGTGCAACTCGAAAGCGTCCTCAACACCCTCGACCTGCCGCTGGCGGCCGTCCCCGATAAGCCGGAAGGCGACGCCGTCGAGATCTACAATGCCGGCGAAATCGCGGTCGCCATGAAGCGAGGCCCCGACGGGCTGTGGCGATTCGAT
>CAZNSL010000593.1:0-4393 GCA_964574975.1 uncultured Alcaligenaceae bacterium
TCTCGCGCTTCATTCCGCGCGTCCTTCACGCTGTCGGCCAGGAAGGTTCGCGCTCGGTCGGCGTCCTCGGCGATCTATTCCTCGACCGCTACCTCGATATCGACGCGGCCCTCACTGAGCCATCCATCGAGACGGGGTTGGACGCCTACCAGGTCACGGCCGTGCGCTCGTACCCAGGGGCGCTCGGCACGGTAATCAACAACCTCGTCGCCCTCGGCGTCGGCCGCGTCGTGCCCGTAACACTGATCGGCGACGATGGCGAGGGTTACGAACTGCGACAAGCTCTCGCGCGGTTGCCGGCCGTGGACGCCGGCGCGGTGCTGAACGCCGACGGCCGGCGTACGCCAACGTACACCAAGCCGATGCTTCACGCCGCCGAGGCAGCACCGCGCGAACTCAACCGCCTCGATATCAAGAACCGCACGCCGACCCCGGAAATCGACCAGGGCCGTATCGTCGCCGCGGTGCGTGGATGCTGGGCCGAATTCGCCGCGCTCATCGTCCTCGATCAGGTGAGCGAGGACGAGTGTGGCGTTGTGACGGACAAGATGCGCGAAGCGTTGAACGAATGCCCGACGCGATTCGTCCTGGCCGACAGCCGCGAGCGCATCGGCCGGTTCCGTGGCGTCGCCCTGAAGCCGAACCGCGATGAGTGTGCCCGACTTGGCACGACGCCTTCTGACTTGGCGCGCACGAACGGCGCGGCGGTGTTCTGTACGCACGGTGCGGACGGCATCGAACTCGTCGATGCCGATGGCCGCACGACGCGCGTCCACGGTTACCCGGTGATGGGGCCGACGGACCTCGTCGGAGCGGGCGATAGCACGAGTGCCGGGATCGCATGCGCCGTCGCGGCGGGCTGTACGTACGCGGAGGCCGCCGCGTTCGGCTGCCTGGTCGCATCGATCACGGTGCAGCAGATTGGCACGACCGGCACGGCCAGCCCCCAGCAGGTGCGCGAACGATGGCGAGCCGTGAACGACTCACCGAACGGTCGAAGGTCTCCAGGAAGCGTTGACTGACCGGCGAGCCGCGGCGGCGGGTCGAAAGTGATGCGAACCTCTCAGCCCAGCGGTCGGGCGTGATTTATCGGACGGTTTCCGTAGGATACGAAGGTCCAGTTTGGGGATTGGTGTAACGGTAGCACGACTGACTCTGGATCAGTTAGTCTAGGTTCGAATCCTAGATCCCCAGTCGCGAAGACCCCTTGCAGGCATCGGCCGGCAAGGGGTTTCCTTTTTGTCGGTGTCGAACCTCGTTCAGATTGCCATCGAATACGTCCCGCGGGCACCGATTGCACCGACGCGCGGGCCGGGCGTCAGGTCGAGGCGCAGGAGACCAGAATCCTTCAGGCGGGCGTATGCGCCGGTCCCGGTCACGATGGTGTAGCGGAAGTACTTCGGCAGCGTCGAAAAGCCGACCTGCTTCGGGCCTTCCAACCGCAACGTCACCGAGCCGCGGGCGTTCGACAGAGTGATCGTGCCGATGGCCGTGCCCGATCGCGTGTTGCCGACAGTATGGACTGACCCCTTCACGCGAACCTCACCCATACCGGCGACGTGGGCCGTGCCGCTCAGACGGTAAGCCTCCGAAGAGCCGGGGGCCGGGGCGGCCTGGGCAAACTCGCCGCGGCTGGTGCCCGTCATCGGGTGGGTCGTCTGGTGGACGATGGCGGTGGCCATGGGGACGGGTTGGGCCACGGTGACCGATGGCAACGTCCGCTGGCCAAGCTCTTCGACTCGCAGGGTGGTTCGGTGAAGCGACATCGGATCGTCCTCCTGACGACTGCCGCGGTCCGGGGTTCCCCGCACGCGGCCTCAGTCCTCGCCCGTCGAACGGTGGACGGCCGACCTCTTGCGCGTCAATGCGACTTTCTCAACGATTTCGGCGTCCGGCAGGACCGCCAGGGTTTGCGCAGCTTGCCCGGACGTTGGATTCGAGACGGTGGCGTGTACGACGGGGCCGCCGCTACCGGTACAGCACGCCGCGTTCGCGGACGTTTTGCTCCGCCACTTCGCGGCTGATGTGCCCCGTCAGGAGAAGCCGGCGGATCGACTCGTCGAAACTGACCATGCCGGCGTCGCGGCCGGTCAGCAAGTAGTTGTCGATGCTCTCGATCTTGCCGGTGCGCAGGGCGCTGGCGATCGGGTTGGTGTTCCACAGTACCTCCAGCGCCAGGTGCCGCTTCGTGCCCGGCTCCGTGCCCGGCAGCAGGCGCTGGCTGATGACGGCCCGCAGGCTCATCGCCAGTTGCGAGCGGATGTCGCCCTGGGCGTCCTGCGGGAACAGATCGGTGAAGCGCGACACGGCTCCCTTGGCGTCGCGGGTGTGCATCGACGTGAAGACGAGATGGCCCGTTTCGGCGGCGCTCAGCGCGATCTGTGCCGTCTCGCGGTCGCGGATTTCGCCAACGAGGATCGCGTCGGGGTCTTGCCGCAATCCCGAGCGCAGGCCATCGGCGAACGAAAGCACGTCGCTGCCGACCTCGCGCTGCGTCACCACCGAGTCGGCACATTTGGTGAACAGGTATTCGACCGGTTCCTCGACGGTGATGATACGGTAGCCGCCGGTGCGGTTGATCAGATTGACGATCATCGCCAGAGTCGTCGTCTTGCCGGAGCCGGTCGCACCGGTGACGAACACCAGGCCGTCGCGGATGAACGCCAGCTTCTCGGCCAACTCGACCGGGAAACCGGCCCAGTCGAAATCGGGGATGTCGGCCGGGATGATCCGTAGGCACGCCGCCCGTCGGCCGCCGACGGTGAACAGGTTGACGCGGAAGCGCCGCGACCGGCCGGCGATCGGCGTGTTGTAAGAGAAGTCCGCGCCCTTGTCCGCGTCGAGTCGGCCGCGCACCTCTGGTGGACACAGGTCGGTCAGTGCGGCGTCGAGGGTGGTCCCGTCGAGAGGTGATTCGTGCAGTTCGGTCAGGTCGCCGTGCAGGCGCAGGACTGGCGGGTGCCCCGCGACGAGGTGCAGGTCCGACGCCTCGGCCTCCACGGCCTGGGCGAGCAGAGAATGGAGTTTATCGGCGGCGTGCGACATCATCCGGTCAGGATACGCCCGGCCCGGTGAGAGTGGGGTGACAGCCGGGTCAGTCGGGCACAACTTCGAGTCGGATCGCCGGCGTGTCGGCCTTGCGCGTCGCCGTCCACACAATCGCCTTGCTGACGGCCCGCGCGTCGCCGACCGGTACTGTCGCCACGCAGCGGATGCGGTACACGTCCGGCCGATCCGGCTCCTTGCGGACCTCGATGACCAACTTCGACTCCGGGATCGGCGCGACGGTTTCGCCGGTGTACTTGTCGGCGTCGGCGAGGAGGCCGGCCGCCGCGAGTTCGCCGCCGGACCGCGCCAGCCACAGGGCTTGCAGAGCGTGGTGCCGGGCCGCCAGCGTGCGCCGGGCGGCCAGCCAGTTCCATGCGATTGTGGCCGACACTGCGCCGAGGAGCGACAGCACGACGAGCGCCCACAGCGCGGCGGCACCGGTGCGTCGGTTCGTGGCGGTCATAGCCGGTCTCTCCCCAGTGCGGCGACGATCTCCGTCCTGCGTGGCGGCCCAGCGGGAAGAATATCGACGAAGCGCATTGTCACAAGGGAAGACGTTCCGTCGCCGCAGTCGAACACCGCGGTCGATTCCGGCGGTCCAATCGCCTCGGCCCTCCGAGTTTCTCTGCCGTCGGCCAGTCGGACGATCCGCTCGAGTTTCTCGCCTGCCGAGCTGTAGACGATGTGGTTTGCCCCCATGCGCAGGATCAGGCACTTCGGCCCGCGCGCGAATTCGGCGAAGGTCTTCGGCATGTCGACGGCTCGCGCAACATCGGCGCGAAACTGGTCGGTCGCCGTCGAACGCCACGCGAGTTGGCTCAGCGTACCCTGGCTCACCCGGTCTGCGCGGATCGTTGCAACCATTAGCACGGCCCCGAACGACAGCGCGACCGACATCGCCCAGAGGACAACCAGGATTTCGAACAGTGAGAACCCCATCCGTCGATTGGCACGCCGCTGCGTCACGACCCACCTCCCGCCGCACGGTCGGAGAATAATGCCACGGTTGTGACCGTTCGCTCGCCGTGGCCCTCGGCCGGCGACCAGCGCAACTCGACCGACACGCGCTTGACGCCCGGCCGGTCTTTCTCCTGTTCGACGCGGACGGTCAGCTTGGCGTCGTCGAGTCGAGCCGCCAGGTCGGCGGGCGGCTGGATGGCTGCGGCCCACGAGGGCGTCAGGTCGGCCCAGCGCGTCGCTCGCGCCGCTTCCAGCACGTTCGCGGTCGCTTCCTGGGCCGCGAATTGTTCCTCGGCGGTCACCCGCTCGGCCAGCGACCGCACGCCAATCTGCGCGACCCGGACCGCGGCGACGCCCAAGCCCGCGAGGGCGAGGACGCACTCGA
>CAZNSL010000594.1:0-4393 GCA_964574975.1 uncultured Alcaligenaceae bacterium
CGCTGGTAGGTCTTGGCGTGCGCCTCGACGGCCGGCACCGCCGCGCGGTCGAGGAAGCCACGCTCGATCTCCGCGAGCAGCCCGGCCCGGCGGTCGAACGTGGCCAGTGCATCGGCGGGCTTAAGGTTCTCGACGCCGCCGGCCGGGTCGCGGACTTCCAGCGGGGCGTGCTGCGGGCCGGCGTACCCGGAGCCGAACGTCTGCCCGCCGACGCAGACGAAGTTCGGCAGTTCGTCGGTCGCTTGACCCAGCCGAGCGGAGGCGATCGCGCCGAGGCTGGGATGCGTCACGCCGCCGACGCCCTGGCGGTAGCCGGTGTGCATGTAGTAGCGCGCCCGGCCGTGGCTGCCCTCCGCCGTGGACATGCCGCGCAACAGGGCGCACTCCGACATGACGCCGGCCATCTTCGGCAGGATTTCCGCGATCTGGATGCCGGGTACGGCCGTCGCGATGGGCTTGAAGGCGCTGGTCTCGTTCTTCGGCTTGGGGTCGAAGGTGTCGATGTGGCTGGCACCGCCGGTCATGAACAGCAGGATGCAGCTCTTGCGGCGCGACTTGGTGCCCTCGATATCGGCGGCGCGGGCCGCGAGGGTTTCGAGCCACCCGGACGTAGGGGCGGCCAGCGCGCCGCCGGCGCTGAGACGGAGCCAATCGCGGCGAGAGAGAGTGCAGTGCATGGTGCCAGTCTTCCGATTCGCGACGCTTCGCAGAAGCGATCGTCGCTCAGTGGATGAACAAAAACTCCGCGCTGTTGAGTAGCGCCCAATACAGGTCGCCGTACCCGGCCGCGGCGTTCTTCGATTCGGCGACGTACTTCGCCGCCCGCGCCGCCTCCTCCGGCGTCGCCGGCCGCGACAACGCCCGCAGGTACAGGGCGTCCACGATCTTCTCCGGCGAACCGGCCTTCATCGCCTTCGCCACGACGGCCGACGTGTCGTTGAGCGACTTCGCGTTCAAGAGCTGCAACACCTGCGGGATGCCGTGCGTGTACTCGTCGATGACGCCGGCGTCGTCGTCCGCTTCGGCGTGGAAGAAGTCGCGGAACTGCTGGCGCGGATCGTTGCGGGCGGCCATCTTCGCGGCGAACTTGGCCGGCACCCGCCGGCCCGCCGGACGACCGCGGTCGGCGACCGAGTGGCCCAGGGCCGTCGCCAGCGAGTCGTAGAGCATGTCGGCCGTCATCACCTTCAGCTTCGCGTGGCTGTACAACTCCTCGTCGGCCTTGTTCGCCGATGTCGTCGTACTCGACCGCTGGTACGCCTTGCTGTTGCAGACGGCGCGGATCAGGTGCTTGGTGTCGAAGCCGCTGGCGGCGAACTCGTCGGCGAGCGCCTTGAGCAACTCCGGGTGCGTGCTGGTGCTGGCGGAGGTCATGTCGTCCACCGGCTCGACGAGGCCGCGACCGAAGAAGTTCGCCCACAGTTTGTTGACCGTCGCCCGGGCGAAGTACGGGTTCTTCGGCGACGCGACCCAACCGGCGAACGTGGCCCGCAGCTTGGCGCTCGCACCGAGTTCGGCCGGCCCCTTGGCGTGCAGGAACGTCGCCTTGACCGTCTTGCCCTTCGAGTCGGGGATGACGACGGAGCCAAACGGCGCAGTCTCGCGCCCGCCCTTGCCGGCCGCGCCCTTGCCGGCCCTGCGGTTGGGCCGTGGCTGTTGCCGCGTCTCGACGACGCTCGGCTCGTCGGCAGCCTTCTTGTTCGCGTTCTCGAAGTGCACGGCGTCGAAGAACGCCGCCACGCCCCAGAAGTCGGTCTGCTTCAGGTTCGAGTCGAACGGATGATCGTGGCACTCGCAGCATTCGAGCTTGACGCCGAGGAACAGGTGCGACGCCGTGGCGGCGGCCCGCGGCGGGGCGAATCGCTTGTTGTCGACGTGGTTGAGGAAGAACACCGTCGCCGGGTTGTCGCCGCGGTCGCCCTCGGCCGTCAGCAGGGCGCGGACGACCTTGTCCCAGCCGACGTTGTCGTTGAACCGCTCGGCCAGCCAGCCGAGAAGCGACTTCGAGATCAGGGCGCGGTTCTCGACGGTCGGCTTGACGATGCGGTGAAACCAGACGGTGCCGAAGTGCTGACCGTACTCCGAATCGTCGAGCAACTCATCGACGAGCTTGCGCCGCTTGTCCGGGTCGGTGTCGGCGAGGAACGCGGCGGCCTTCTCCGCAGTGGGGATGCGGCCGAGCAAATCGAGGTGCAGCCGGCGGCAAAACTCGGCGTCCGTGGCGTCGGGCGAGGCGGGCACGCCCTTGGCCGCGAGTGCCTCGTCGATGTCCCGGTCGATGCGGGCGCTGACGGCGAGCGGGTCGCGGGCCGGCTTCTTCGCTTCGACGGCCAGGGCAAGGCCAGCGGCCATTCCGATCAAACCAACGACGAAAGGCTTGCGCAACCGCATGGGAGTCGCCTCGTGAGGAGCCGGCACGAACCGGACTACCCAATCAACGCCGCAACCGCCCGTTCGTGAGGTTATTTCTGCCCGCCGGCATCGCCCCCGGCCCGCAGCGTCCCGTAGACGCGGAAGCCCGCTTCGAGCAGCTGGCGTATTTTGGCCGGGTCGGTGCGGGTGCGGTGGCGAAAGTAGACGACGTGGTTGCCGACGCCGGCGACGCACGCCCCCGGTTCCTCCTCGAAGAATTCTAGCACGTCCGGGCGGAACAATTCGCGAATCGCGTCCTCGTCGGGGCCGCGCAACAGGTAGCCCTTGGAGAACTTCGGGTGCGACTCGAAGTCGATGTCCTGCGACCCGAACCACTGGGCGATCCGGTGGCCGAAGTGTTCCGGTTCCAGGGTAAACGTCGGCAGCGTCGGCCCGTCGAACTGGAACGCGACAGCCGTCTGGTTGTGCGTCTGCTTATGTTTGCCGCTGCCGGTGACGTAGCGGAAGTCGAAGATCGTGACCTTCAAGTCGTTGGTGACGCCGCGGAGGATATTGGAGTAGGTGTGCGAGTGGCCGCGCTTGAACATCTCGCTGTTGCTGGCCTGGCCGAGAAAACCGTTGTCGGATTTCTGCAGGAACTCGAAGCCTAGCTCGGCTGCCGCCGCCGCCAGTTGCTCGGTGCGCTTCTTCTCCAGGTAGTACCCGATGACGATGGCGATGGCAATAATGGCCACGATGAGGCCGAACCAGACGAACGGTGCCACTGCCAACCCTCCGGTATGGACGCGATAACCGGCAGTCACCGCGCCGGGCGCGGCTCCAACAGTTCGCGCAACTCGACGGGCAGGACGTTCCACGTCGCCTGGTAGGTCTCTTCAAGCGGCACGTCGATGTGAACGCCGACGTCGAGGAACAGCGGCAGGTCCGGTAGCGGGTCGCCGACGGCGAACGGCTCGACGTAAGCCCGCGGTATCTCGCCGGCCTCGTAGCCGGCGACGGTCGGTGGCCGGCCCGCCGGCGGCACGAACGCGCTTTCGAGGGTGACGTTGTCCCAGATCGCTCGGTGCATGCCGTGCGGGTCGTAGCGGCCCGGCGGGAACGGGTTGATGACCGACAGGTGGATGCCGTTGCGCAGCAGGGCGGCCGACTTGCGGGTGAATGCCCGCAGGGCGTGTTTGGTGTCCTTGTCGCCCGGCGAGACGAGTTCGATGACGGCCACGACCGTGCCGAGGCTGTGATGGATGGCGATGCGGTTGGTCATGCGGGCGTAGAACACGCTCTCCGGCTCCTCGACGACGGAGGTCCGCGGGGCCAGCGTCGCGGTCCCGCCGCCGGACGGGCGGAAGTCGGCATCGCGCTTCGAGAGCGTTAGCACGTCGGTGACCGGCCCGCCGACGTTCTGCTCAGCCATTGCGAACAGCCCGCGCGGCAGGAAGCCGGCGTTGAGCCAGTCCATGATTGTGGCCAGCCAGCGGTAGTGGAAGTTGTGGTAAGTCCCGGCCTGAACCCGTGTCCAGTCGTGAATTGACATGGCGGCGTCCCCGTGGCCTCTCGGCCATTCTAACGCCGGTCGAGCTAGTAAGGGAGTGCGGTGGGCGAACAGGGGCAGGCTGGCCCCGCGGCGGGGTGGGGGGGTCGAACCCGGAGCGTGGAGGAGGGCCGGCTGCCACCGGCTCGGAACGCTCCGGGGCGGGTCCAGCCTGCCCCCGGTTCGACGCCCCTGGGCGGGCGGAACCTTGCGTCGCCGGCCGTGGAACGTGCGGCTGGCGACACCGAAACTATCGGCCGCGCCTCCAGGTACGGTTCAACGAATTTCGCCGACTCGCCGCCCGTGGCCGGCCGTTCTACCATAGTTGGGTCCGCGACGCTCTTCCTCGACCCGCACAGAGGGACACGGTTATGGCTACGACGACCTCGGTCACGCGCCTGTTCGGCCTGAACCTGACCCCTGGCAAGCTGCGCGGCCTGCAACGCGTCGCCAATGCCAACGGCACGCTGACGATGGTCGCCACCGACCAGA
>CAZNSL010000595.1:0-4385 GCA_964574975.1 uncultured Alcaligenaceae bacterium
AACCGACAGCCCTTCGATCCCGGCGCAGATCACCTGCATCCGCTCGACCGCCAGCGGCTCGTCATCGACGATCAATGCGCGCAGCTGCTGGGGAGGGGCGGCGCAATCAGCCATGACGATTCAGCGGCATGCGGATCACACTGCGCCAGCCGCCATCGCCCGACGGGCCTGAAACCAGCGAGGCATCTTCACCATAGCTTGCCGCAAGCCGGTCGCGAACATTGGCGAGCCCGATCCCGAACCCGCCCCCGCTTCCCGAGCCACCGGGGCCGTCGTCGCTCACTTCAATCACCAGGCGGCCATATTCCTCGCGCGCAGTAAGGCTCACGGTAACTGCCCGGGTCACCGGCGCGACGCCATAGCGGACCGAGTTTTCGACCAGTGGCTGCAGGATCATCCCCGGTACACTGGCTTCGCCCAGCGCATCGGGAAGATCGCATCTGACCTTGAGCCGTTCGGGGAAGCGCACCGCCTCGATCTGGAGATAGAGCTGCTGGAGCGCGAATTCCCGCTCAAGCGCGACGTCGCCGGTGGGATCCCCCGCCAGGCTGCGGCGATAGAAGTTCGACAGCGTCTGGATCATCGTTTCCGCCGCCTCGGCCTTCCCGGTCATCACCAGCGCCGACAGCGAATTGAGCGTGTTGAACAGGAAGTGCGGGTTGACCTGATAGCGCAGACTGCGCAGTTCGGCCGCCTTGGCGGCGCAACAGGGGCAGTGCCCCTCAGTCGGACAGCACTCGGCCGGACAACCGTTGGCCCGCGCCCCGATCGGTCCTTCCTGCGGCTCGGGCTGGCACCGCACGTCCGCGGTGACTTGCCGAATCTCGTCGTATTGCCGGGCGACGACATCGAGTAGTTTGTTCGGCGTGGGCAACTCGGTGCCTTCCCGTTCGATGCTCGATGGCAATCGACCCGGCGAATCCCCGTCCGACGCGGGAATCTGCGGCAGGCCCGGCAGTTCGATGTCGGGGAACTCGAAACCGGCCGGCCGCACCTCGGCCGGCATGGGCAGCGAGCCGGCCAGCGGCGGCTCCGACGTGTGCGCGAACAGGTCGTACGGCAGGACTGCCTCGACGCACGACAGGTCGATCGGCTCAGCGTGCGTCAGTCGTGGACTGTCGCACTCCTCGTCGGCGCTGATGGGGATGGCGGTGTAGCCTTCGACCGGCGGGCACGTCTCGGTGTTGACACCGGCGAGGTAGCCGAGGCCGGCCGCGGCCAGCGCGGCGGTGGCCCAAATGGTATGGCTGAGGCGCATGGTCGAGTCGCTCCGTGACTCCGGCGGGCGCGGCGAGACCATAGCGAGAGAAGCGGCGGCGTGCCAGGGCAATTTCCAGTTTCGTTGCACGAAGAAGGGCACACCCCCCGTGCAACGAATTTGCGTTGCATGCAACGAATGCAACGAATCCGTTCGGCCGATTATGAGAGGCGACCGGGCCGGAACTTGATGAAAAATCTCTCCTTTTCGGTTCGCACTCACGAAGCTGTAACGGCCCTGCCGATAACCTCGATTGTCCGGGGGTCGCCGCGGAGAATTGCCCCGTTGCGCCCCGCGAATGGTGTACAATGACCCGACACCTTCGCGGGGCGGCGCGGGCCGCGTCACCCTCGGCCGATTCCGAGTTTCGCACCGGCAGGGGTTCGCAGATGATCGCACTCCCACATCGTTCGCGGTCGTTCGGACGCTGGCTTCCCGTCGCCGCCGTGGCGCTGGCCGGCGTGGCTCTCGTTCAGGCCGCGCCCCAGGACAAGGGCACCGCTCCGCCCACGCCGCCCGCGCCGCCGGCCACTGCCCCGATGGGCGAGCCGGCCGCCAAGGCGTTCGCGCCGCCGCCGTTCCCCGCCGACAAGGAGGTCGCCTTCGAGTTCCGCGACAAGCGCTGGCTCGAAGTCCTCGAATGGCTCACCGATCAGACCGGCTGGCCCGTCGTCTCGACGAATAAGCCGACCGGCACGTTCACCTACATCTCGCCCAAGGGCGCGAACGGCCAGCCGATCAAGTACAAGATGACTCGCGTCATCGACCTGATCAACGAGGGCCTGGTACAGCAGAAGTTCCTCTTGATCCGCAAGGAGGCGTCGTTCACCGTCGTGCCCGCCGACGAGCCGCTCAACGCCGTCGATCTGCCGCGCGTCACGCCGGACCAACTCGCCAGCCGCGGCGACACCGAAGTCGTCCAGACGTACATCACGCTCAACACGCTCAACGCCGACGACTACCTCAACGAAGTCAACAAGATGAAGGGGCCTTACGGCGTTGCCGTGTCGCTGCCGCGCTCGAATCAGATCCTCTACACCGACACCGTTGGCAACGTGAAGCGCATCCTCAAAACGACGCACGAGATCGAGAAGCGCGAAGGCGAACAGAGCGAGAGCTACCAGCACTATTGCCAGTACATCAAGGCCCGCGAAGCCGAGCGCATCCTGAAGGAACTCATCGGCGATCCGAACCTCATCCGCGCGCAGATTCATGCGGCGAAGAACCCGGGGCGGGACCGCGATGGCCGACCGCTGCCGGCCCCACCGATGCCGGCCACGCGCATGTTCACGCTCTCGGTCGACGAGCGCACCGAAAGCGTCCTGGTGTCCGGGCCTCAGGACATCATCAACCGGGCCAAGGACATCCTGAAGAAAGTCGATGTGCCCAATCAGCCGGGCCAGGCCCCGCGCCGGCCGATGCCGCCGGAGTTGAAGCAGTTTCCGGTCCCCGTCGGTTCCGCGGCCGATGTCGTGAAGATGCTGCAAAACGTCTACGCCGGCTCGACCACGGTCAAGGTCGCCGCGATGGGTCAGAACGCCGTCATGGTCTACGCCTCACCCGATGAGCTGATCGAGGTCGCCAAGCTCATCACCGGCACCAAGGAGGGCGGCGGCACCGGCGTCATCACCAAGCTGATCCCGCTCGGCAGCCTCGAAGCGGCGCAAATGGAGACGACGCTCAAAGGCATGTTCTCCACGACGAACTTGCGCACCGGCGAGACGACCGGGCCGTACGTCGAGGGCGATAAGAACCGCAACGCCATCATGGTCAAGGGCACGCCGGAGCAGGTGGCCGATGTCGAAGCGGCCGTCAAGGCCATCGAAGGTTCCGGGGCCGCCATCGGGGGCACGGGCAACATTCGGACGATGACGCTCGATCGCGGTAGCGCCGCGGCGGCCGCCCACGAACTGGCCCGCATCCTGTCGGAAACCCGCGGCGTCGACGTGAAGGTCATCACGCCCGGTGCCGCGAAGCCACCAACGAGCGCCCCGCCGCCCAACCCGATGCCGACGCCGGCCAAGCCCGACGCGCCCAACCCCGGTAGCGGCGGTGGCGGCGACGGCGCGGACGACGCCAACAAGCAACCGCCGCCCGCGAACCCGCCGGCCAACGGCAAGAAGCCGAGCGTCGTCATCACGGCCATCGGCAACAAAATCGTCGTCACCGGCGACGACCCGAAGGCGGTCGATTACACGATGGAACTGCTCCGCCTGATGACGCGCACCGAGGGCGACGGCGAGTTCGAAGTCATCAAGCTCCAAAACGCCGACGCGACGAACGCGGCCCGGGTCATCAACGAGATGTTCAACGGCCCGCCGGAGCAGCAGCAGCGCAGCGAACGGGGCTTCGGCGGTCGCTTCGGCGGTTTCGGCGGCCAGCAGCAACAGCAGGGGCCACCGGCCAGCGCCAAGGTGCGCGTCGTTGCCGACCCCGGCTCGAACGCGCTGATCGTCAAGGCAAGTCCGCTCGAACTGCTGCAAATCCGGGCGTTCGTCGCCGACTCGATCGACAAGCCCGACGAGACGCGGGCCGGCCTGAGGCCGCACCGCATCCCCCTGAAGCACGCGGACGCGTTCGAGGTCGCCCAGACACTCGAGATGATTTACCGCGATTTCACTGGTGAAGATCCTCGATCGAGTCGGGTTGGCGGCTTCGCCGGCTTCGGGTTCGGTGGGTTCGGCTTCGGCGGCGGCCGCGGCGGCGGCAGCCAACAACGGCAGCGGCCGGTCGATGCGAACGGCAACCAGAAGCCCCACCCGCTGTCGATCGGCGTGGACGACCGCACCAACACGCTGATTCTCCTGTGCAACGACGCTCTGTTCAAGGATATCAACACACTGGTCATGGAACTGGAGAAGGAAGCGGCCGGGGCGGTTCGCACGGTGAAGATCATACCCATCAAGGGGATCGACCCGAACGTTGTGCAGGCCGCTATTGACGCCGTACAGGGTTACTCCTCCAACCAGGGCCAGCAAATGCAGGGTGGCATGGGCAACCGCGGTGGTTTCGGAAATGGAGGCTTTAACGGCGGCTTTGGTGGTTTCAACGGTGGCTTCGGCGGCGGCCGCGGCTTCGGCGGCGGCGGCTTTAACGGTGGCTTCGGCGGTGGCGGCGGCCGCGGCTT
>CAZNSL010000596.1:0-1778 GCA_964574975.1 uncultured Alcaligenaceae bacterium
AGCGAAGGGGCGGTGGACGGCATGGCGCCGGCCTCCGACCGGCGGCGCGGATCATATCCGTCGGGAATTGTTGACGCAACGCACGGCCTTCGGTGCTATAGTCCGCCGCAACTTTTCGGGCCTTCCATCCGGAGGGCGATCCCGTCCGCTCAGGTTCGCGTTCGTGCAGGTCATGTCGGATTCCCCGCAGGCGGGGAAGGGGGCGTTATGCGCGTACGTTCGTTCGGCCTCTGGGTCGCAGCACTCCTGCTGTCGGCCTCGCCGGTCTTCGCTCAGGAGGCCACCATTCTCGGCACCGTCACCGACGCCAGCAAGGGCGTCCTGCCCGGCGTCACGGTGACGGCCACCTCACTCGCCAACGGGCGCACGTTCACCGACGTGAGCAACGAACGCGGCGACTACCGCCTCGTCGGCGTGCCGGCCGGCCGCTACAAGGTGCAGGCGGAACTCTCCGGCTTCGCCACGGTGATCGTGCCCGACGTGGAGCTGCTGGTCGGTCAGAACCGCACGGTGCCGTTCGCCATGCAGGTGGCGTCGCTTTCCGAGACGCTCACCGTCACCGGCGAGGCGCCACTCGTCGACGTCAGCTCGTCGCAGGTCACCGGCAACGTCGACCGCCGCCAGATGGAGGAGCTGCCGCTGCAGGGCCGCAACTGGATGGAGCTGGCGATGCAGGTCAAGGGCATCACCACCAATGCCGTCGACACCAACCCGGTCCGCGACCGGCAGTTCCAGCTGAACCTCGACGGGCAGGAGATCACGCAGCAGGTGGCGGGCGGCGGCTTCGGCCAGCCGCGCTTCAGCCGCGAGGCGATTGCCGAGTTCCAGGTGATCACGAACCTCTTCGACATCACCCAGGGCCGATCGCTGGGCATCCAGGTGCAGGCCATCTCGCGCTCGGGGACCAACAACGTCGACGGCAGCGTCTACGGTTACTTCCGCGACGACAAGATGAACAGCAAGGACTTCGTCGCCAACCGCGTGCTGCCGTATTCGAACCAGCAGATCGGCGCCGCCATCGGCGGACCGATCGTGCGCGACAAGCTGCACTACTTCCTCAGCTACGAACGCGAAAACGAGCCGAGCACCATCGTCACCACGCCGAACGCCCTGCCGGCCTTCACCTGGTCGTTCCCGACCAAGCTCGTGCAGAACAGCTTCCTCGGCCGTGCCGACTGGCAGATGGCGCCGAAGGATCACCTCACCACGCGCATGTCCTACTGGGATTGGGACAACCCGTTCACGCAGGTGTCCGGCACCGAGCACCCGTCGCAAGCCGCCAAGCGCTCGCGGCGTGCCTTCAATGTCGCCAATACCTGGGCCAAGGTGCTCACCGATACCACCGTGCAGGAAGTGAAGGTCGGCTACAGCCACTTCGACTGGAAGAACCTGCTCGCTGAAGACAAGTTGGCGAACAGCCCGAACTACGTGTTCCCGACCATCACCATTGGGCAGCGCCGCAACTACCCGCAGGAGTTCTACCAGAACACCTTCAGCTTCCGCTACGACCTGACGTCGTCGCGCGGCAATCACGACATCAAGTTCGGCACCGAGTTCCTGCGCTGGAAGGACACTGGTCAGTGGCAGCTGCTGTCGCGCGGCGAGTACATCTTCTCGTCGACGCCGTCGGACCTGGCCCGCCGCTTCCCGCAGGACGCCTGGAACGACCCGTCGAAGTGGGACCTCACCGGGCTCGACTCGACGGTGACGCGGTTCGACCAGAACTTCGGCGACTGGACGATCAACATCCCGCGTCCCACCTATGCGATCTGGCTGGG
>CAZNSL010000596.1:1878-4384 GCA_964574975.1 uncultured Alcaligenaceae bacterium
ATTCGCGGCGGCAGCGGCCTCTACTTCAGCATCCCCGACTCGAACACGACGTTCAGCCAGCAGTCGTTCAATACCTCGCGCATCCTGACCAACTCGTTCGCCAACGACGGTCAGCCCGGCTTCCTCGCCAACCCGACGCGCGGCGTGACGCCCGCGCAGATCCTGGCCGGCGCCGTACCGCTGCCGGCGCAGGGCCCGCGCGTGATCGCCCACGACTACAAGATGCCGTCGACGTGGCAGAGTTCGATCGGGTTCCAGACGCAGTTCGGCGAGCGCTGGGGCTTCGAGGCCGACCTCACGCACTGGAAGGGCTACAATTTCGCCCGCCAGCGCGACCCGAACCTGCAGTACAACCCGGCCACCGGCTACAACATCGCGCCGACGGCGGCGACGCGGCCCGACTCGAAGTTCGGGCAGATCCAGTGGCTCGAGTCGACCGGCAAGGCCGACTTCGCGGCCATCTCGAGCGGCCTCACGAAGCGTTACGCGAACAACTGGCAGGCGAGCGTGAGCTACACGCTCACGTTGTTCCAGCACGACAACACCACCAACTTCCAGTACCAGGCCAACAACCCGTTCGATCCCGACGCCGACTGGGCGCGGTCGCAGGAATTCCAGCGCCACACGCTGCGCGTGAACGCCATTTACCGGCTGCCGTTCGACATCAACCTGTCGGGCGCCTACCTGTTCGGTTCGGGCAACTACTACCAGATCAACTACGGCGCCAACCCGTTCGGACCGGTGTCGAGTGCCAACCGCTACGTCACCGCGCCCGTCACGGTGCCGGCCGACGTCGCCGACCGCTTCGACGGGCCGACGTCGTTCGCCGTCGGCGATCTCATTCCGCGTAACGCCCTGCAGGGGCTGGCGCTGCACCGCGTCGACCTGCGCCTGGCGAAGGACATCCCGCTGCCCGGGGGCATGCGGCTGGGCCTCATCGCCGAGGCGTTCAACATCCTCAACCACAAGAACTACGGGGCGTATCAGACGACGATCAACAACCCCGGGTTCGGGTCGCCACGCCAGAACCTGCTGAACGCGTATCAGCCGAGGGTCGGGCAGGTGGCGTTCAAGTTGTCCTTCTAGCCGGGTCTCGGGGCCCGGGCTCGGGGCCCGGGAACGCGCACCGACACGGGCCCGGACCTGCGAGCCTCCGGGCCCGCGTCATGTACGCGTGCTAGCCGCGCGGGACGATGCTGAGCGGCACGTCGTGGACGCGGGCGAAGGCCGCCCATTCGTCGCACGATCGCGCGACCATCACGCCGGCGAGCGGCGCGTCGAGCGGCAGGTCGAGCGCGGTGTAGAGGCGGGCCCGGAAGTGCGGCTCGAGCGCGGCCAGCGCCACCACGCCATCGGCGGCGCGGTAGACCTGGTAGGCGGGATCGGCGCCGCCGAACGGACCACCCGGCGTGGTGAGGGCCAGCCGCCGCGGGGTCTGGAAGACGTCGAGGCTGTCGCGAAGGCCCACCTGCCGATGCGTGCCCGGAGCCTCGCGCAATGCCAGCAGCACGGCAGTCACCGCCCGTTCGGCGCCAGCGAGGTCGGCGACCAGCGTCGCGGGCAGGCGATCGTCGACCAGGCCGGCGTCGGCCAGGTAGGTGAGGTCGTGTCCGGCCACGTCCGGCTCACGGGTGTCGCCGACGATGGCGACGCCGCGCAGCCCGGGATGCCGCTGCCGCAGCGCCGCCGGGTCGACACCGAGGCGGGCGAGCGCGGCCGGGCGCTGGCTCGTCACGAGTACGTCGGCGCTGGCGAGCAGCCCGTCGAGCGCGTGACGGCCGGCGTTGCTCTTGAGGTCGATCGCGCGCACCTCGATGCCGGCGTGCAATGCGTCGTACCACGCGCGCGCGTAGGCCTGCAGCGGATCGCCGCCCGGCGGCTCCACCTTCACCACCGTGGCCCCTTCGCTGGCCAGGCGGGCCACGGCGACGGGGCCGGGCACGTTGAGCGCGAGCGACACGAGACGCACACCGGCGAGCGCGGACATCATCGTGCAGTGTACCGCGCCGCCGGCGTGAGTCCGGCGTCAGTGCGTCCGTTCGACCGCCGGCGTCTCCGGCGGCCGCTTCAGCCCCTGGATCTGCAGCAACGGCGGTGGCGCCGGTTCCTTCAGCACGTGCTGGCGATACAACCGGGCCATCTCGTCGTGACGGCGGCGGTCGGCCGCGACCTGCTCGCGGCGGCTCCGCAGTTTCTCCTCGCGCGCGTTCTTCGCGATGCCGAGCGCGTCGAGGTCGGTCTGGGCGCCGGCCGCCACGGCCTCGGCGTCGAGGTGCAGCGAGTGACCGGTGGCCGGCAGCGGCACGGCCTTGTTGCCGGCGAATATCTCGTGGCGGCCGTGCTCGTCGTACCAGCGCGTGAGGGTCGCCGTCATGTGCATCTGCTCGACGATCTGCCGCCAGCCGACGCCGGTGTTGTAGGCGCAGAACGAGATTTCGCCCTGCTGGGTGGCGTAGGGAATGATGCACATCTCGGTGCGCCGGAAGTCGTAGTTGAAGAGGTCCTG
>CAZNSL010000597.1:0-4369 GCA_964574975.1 uncultured Alcaligenaceae bacterium
GCACGCACCGATGGACCTCGAGGTGCCGCTCGGAGCTCCGACTGATCCTGGCCACCGCGGCCGGCGTCCTGGCGATGGTCGTCGCCGAGTTGACCGGACACGCCGACGTCCCGGCCCTGACGTCGTGGGGCAACCGCGCGGGCTTCCTGATGCTGGTGGCCTGGGACGTCCTGGCACTGACGTTCATGATCCTGACCTGGGCCGAGCTGTGGCGCATGTCGCCCGAGCAGACCGAACAGGATGCGGACCGCGAAGAGCCGCCCGTCGACGTCGTCATGATGCTCGTCGTCTCCGGCGCGCTGGCGAGCCTGGGCGTGGTGGCCTTCCTGATGACGCAGAAGCTCGCCGTCTGGTTCGGTATCGCCACCGTGGTGGTCTCGTGGCTTGCCGTGCACACACTGTTCGCCCTGACTTACGCCCGAATCTACTTCGATGAAATACCTTCCGGTGGAATCGATTTCAACAAGCCCGACTATGAGCCGCAGTACAGCGATTTCGCGTACGTCGCCTACACCGTCGGCATGAGCTTCGCGATCTCCGACACCAACCTGACGTCGCCGAGGATGCGCAAGGCGGCACTCGCGCACGGCTTGCTGTCGTTCGTGTTCGGCTCGGTGATCGTGGCATCCGTCGTCAACGTCCTGGGGACCTGACGATGCCCGCCGCCCCGTTCCTGCTGTTGTCGATCCGCGCCGAGGACGCGGCCGCCGACGACGAATTCCGTTCGGTGGCACGCTTCGGCGGCCTGGACGAGGGGTCGCTGCGGCGCATCCGGCTCACCCATCAGTCGTTGGGCCGCATCGACCTGGCCGAGTGGTCGGGCATCATCCTGGGCGGCGGCCCGTACAACGTGAGCGACCCGCCGGACCAGAAGTCCGACACCCAGCGGCGGGCCGAGGACGACCTGCTTGACCTCGTCGGCCGTGTCGTCGACGCCGACTTCCCGTTCCTGGGCTGCTGTTACGGCGTGGGCACCCTGGGCTCGGTGATCGGCGCGACCATCGACCGCAACCACAGCGAACCGGTCGGCGCGGTGACGGTCACGCTTACCCCGGACGGCCACCACGACCCGCTGTTCGCCGGTCTGCCCCACACCTTCGACGCCTACGGCGGACACAAAGAGGCGGCGTCCGAACTGCCCCCGACGGCAATACATCTGGCGTCGTCGGTGGATTGCCCGGTGCAGGCGTTCCGGGTCGGCGACAACGTCTACGCCACCCAGTTCCATCCGGAACTGGACTTCGACAGCCTGTGCACCCGCATCGACGTCTACCAGAACTACGGCTACTTTCCGCCCGAGACCGCCGAGGAACTCAAGGCCGCCGCCCGGCGGCACGACGCGCAGCACGCGCCGACGATTCTGCGGCGGTTCGTGGCGCGCTACACCCGGGCCGGTTAGCCGATGAGCCGTGCGGACCGTGATCGCTGGGACACCGCGTACGCCGACCGGCCACTGCCCGAGAGCATCACCGCGCCGGCCGAGTTCGCGCCGTTCGCCGACATGTTCCCCACCACCGGAACCGGACTCGACCTGGCGTGCGGGCAGGGCGCGCTCAGCGTCTGGCTGGCCCGCGGCGGCGTCACGATGCGCGGTGTCGACGTCTCGCCCGTCGCGGTGAACCGGGCCCGGGATCTCGCGCACCGCGGCGGGGTCGCCGAGCGGTGCCGCTTCGAGGTCGCCGACCTCGACGACGGCTTGCCGCCGGGCGACCCGGCCGATGTGGTTGTGTGCTACCGGTTTTGGTATCCGACGCTCAGTGCGGCGATCACCGCGCGGCTGGCGCCCGGCGGCCTGCTGGCGATCTGCGCCCTCAGCGAGGTGGGCGCCGGTCCGGGGCGGTATCGGGTGCCCGCCGGTCAGCTGCCCGCCGCGTTCCCGGGCCTGCGGATCCAGGCGGCCGGCGAAGCCGACGGTGTCGCCTGGATGTTGGCCACGAAATAGCCATTGCTCGCAATCTGTTCAGCGGCCCATGCGAGGTCCACTCGCACGATGTCGCAGCCTGGGCTGAACAGATCGTAAGGGGGGTTAGGCCGCCACCGGCGAGAACTCCCAACGGCCCTCGCCGAGCAACTCCAGATGCAGATTGTGATGCCGGCTGACCGTCGAACGGTGCGTGACGCTGACGAATATGGTGTCCGGCAACTCTTTTCGCACCATGCTGTAGATCATGAACTCCAGCGGTTCGTCCAGCGCCGAGGTCGCCTCGTCGAGGAACACCGCCCTCGGCTTGGTCAGCAGCACCCGGGCGAACGCGATGCGCTGCTGCTCGCCGGGGGAGAGCACCTTGGCCCAGTCGGCCACCTCGTCGAGACGGTCGACGTAGCGCGGCAGCGCGACGGCCAGCAGGGCCTCGCGCAGCGCGTTGTCGGAAAGTTGGCCCGGCTCATGGGGATACGACACCACGGTCCGCAGATCGCCGAGCGGGACATAGGGCAGCTGCGACAGGAACAGTGTTTGATTGTGCGGATCGCCCGCACCCCCCGGCGAGGCCATCGAGCCGGATGCATACGGCCACAGCTGCGCCAGACTCTTCAGCAGCGTGGACTTCCCGGTGCCCGACTTGCCGGTGATGATCATCGCGTCACCAGCGCTCAGGTGCAGATCCAGATCATTGACCAGCTGTTCGCCCGCCGGGGTGCGAACCTCGACGTCGGCCAGCGCGACCGAGCCGTCGGCGCTCGGCGCCACCACCACCGTGGGCAGTTCGCGACTCTGCTCGTTGGCGATGGCCAGACCGTAGAGCCGGATGATCGACGCCCGGTAGCCGGCGAACACGTCGTAGGAATTCCGGAAGAACGACAACGCTTCCTGGACCGCTCCGAACGCCCCCACCGACTGCTGGATGTCGCCGAGCTTGATCTGGCCGGTGAACAGCCGCGGCGCCTGCACGATCCACGGCAGCGGGATGATGACGTGGTTGACCGACAGGTTCCAACCGGTGAAGACCATAGTCCGGTTCACGAACCTCTTGTAGTTGGACACCACCGGCTCGAACCGCGACCGCAGCTGCACCCGCTCGGCGAGCTCACCGCGGTAGAGCGCCACGGATTCGGCCGCGTCGCGCAGCCGCACCAACGCATAGCGGAAGGCGGCGTTGAACTTCTCGTTGTTGAAGCTCAGGCGGATGAGGGGACGGCCGAGTGCGAACGCGATCAGGCTCGCCACCGCGACATAGCCGAACACCACCCAGAACATCGCCTTGGGAATCGTCCAGCCGAACAGGGACAGCTCACCGGACAGCGTCCACAGGATCCCGGCGAACGAGACCACCGACACGATGGACCTGATCGCCCCGAACGGCAGTGTGCCGCTGCTGGTTTGGTGCGGTGTGTTGGGCTGCGGACCGGACAGCGCGGTGAACACGTCGATATCGGACTGGATGCGCTGATCGGGGTTGTCGATGCCCTCGTCGATGAACCGGCCCCGGTAGTAGGCCCGCCCGTCGAGCCAGTCGCCGGTGAGCCGGTCGGTCAGCCACGCGCGCCACGCCAGCATGAACCGCTGCGTGATGAACAGGTCGACCATCACCCGCGTCACCAGGATGGCCGCCAGGATCGAGAAGACCACGAGCGACACCCAGAAGCCGTGGATGCCGGCCGCTCTGGTGGCGTCGTCACCGGTGGCCAGTCCCGATCCGATGACCACCCCGGCGTTGTAGAGGTCGCGACTCTGATAGGTGAACAGGACCGCCAGCCGCACGTCGATGATCACCGACAGCAGCATCGCCGCCAGCGACAGCCACGGCCTGGCGCTGTGCCGGTCGGCGAAGTATCCGCGGGTCACATACCAGAACTGCTTGCCCCACGTGGTGAACCTGGCGATCACGAACAGCACCGCCAAGGTGCACACCGCCGCGATCAGCCAGGCCTTGCCCACCCACAGCAGCGAATCGGCGAGGGCGTGGCCCCAGTCCAGCGACGGCGTGAATGGTTCCCGTTCATTCATCCGCCGAACGCTACTCAGACCCGCGCGGCGATGACGCGCGCGGCCGTCGACTCAGGACGACCGCTTGCCGCCGGCACGCCAGTTGCGGTAACCCCGGTGCGCGGCGAACGCCCCGATGACGGCCGTCACGCACCAGACGGCGATCGCCGTATACGCCAGCGGGGCTGACAGGTCCCCGATCGAGGCGCCCAGCGCGGTGTACACGAACGCCCGCGGCACCGACCCGATGAAAGCGCCAACGGCCATCTGCCACAACGGAACTCCGAACGCGCCGAAGGCGTAGGCGGCCAGCGCGTCGGACAGACCGGGCACGAACCGCTGTCCGACCACCGCCCACAGTCCGCGCCGCCGGATCTGGTCGTCGAGCCCGTCGGCACGCTGCGGACCCAGCAGGGCGCGGGCGCTGTCCCGGCCGGCCCGCCG
>CAZNSL010000598.1:0-4356 GCA_964574975.1 uncultured Alcaligenaceae bacterium
TGAGCGTTCGCGGTGGGACTCGCCAAGCTCGTCCCACCCTACGGGAATTCGCGGACGTTTCCGGTCGGTCGTCGTTCGCTAACCGACATCGCACGAATCGCTTGGGGCGGGTATCGTGGGGCTATGGTGACCACCCCGCCGCTGACCGATCTGTTCGCCGCCAGCGCCCCGCCGCCGGCCGCTCCGGCTGGCCTGTTCGCCGAGGTCGTCTTCGACCGGCCGCTCGACACGCCGTATACCTACGCCGTGCCCGACGAATTGCGCGACGCCGTCGGCGTCGGCAAGCGCGTCGAGTGCCCGTTCGGCCGCGGCGACAAGCCGACCGTCGGCTACTGCGTCGGCCTGACGGCGACGGCCCCGGCGCGGGCCGTCAAGCCGATCCGCCGCGTCCTCGACGAGGAAGCGCTGCTCACCGACCCGCTGTTGAAGCTGACGCGCTGGATGTCGGAGTACTACCTGTGCGGTTGGGGTCAGGTGCTGCAAGCCGTCCTGCCGGCCGGGGTGCGGGACAAGGCTGGGTTCCGCAAGGCCACCGTGGTCGAGGCGCTGCCAACCGACGGCGAGCCGAAGCTGACGGCCAAGCAGTCGGCCACGTACGAGCTACTGCGGACGCGCACGGAACCGGTCGAGCTGCGAGAACTGTGCCAGCTCGCCAAGGTGGGGCCGGGCGTCGTCGAGGCACTCGTATCGCGCGGGCTGGCGCGGAAGGCGCTGCTGGAGATCGAGCGAGGCGAGCCGGGAGCGTCAGCGACCGGCGAATCGTCGCCTCCGGTCGCTAACGCTCCCGGCTCGCCCATTACGCTGTACTCCGACCAGGAGCGCGCTTGGGCACCCATCGCCGCCGCGGTGAGAAACGGTGGCTTCAAGGCGTTCCTGCTGCACGGCGTCACCGGCAGCGGCAAGACCGAACTTTACCTGCGAGCCATCGAGGAGGTCGTCCGCCGGGGCAAGGAGGCCATCGTCCTCGTCCCCGAAATCAGCCTGACGCCGCAGACGATCGAGCGCTTCCGTGGCCGGGGCGGGTCGGTTGCGGTCATGCACAGCCACCTGACCGACGCCGAGCGCGGTGCCCACTGGCGGCGGGTCGCGTCGGGGCAGGTGCACGTCGTCGTCGGGGCGCGCAGCGCCGTGTTCGCCCCGACGCGCAACCTCGGCCTGATCGTCATCGACGAGGAACACGAGAACACGTTCAAGCAGGAATCGACGCCGCGCTACCACGCCCGCGACGTGGCCCTGGTCCGCGCTCGGCTCGAAGGCATCCCCGTATTGATGGGATCGGCGACGCCGTCCTTGGAGAGCTGGCACAATGCCCAGCGCGGGGCGTACGCGCTCCTATCGCTGCCGGCGCGGGTGGCCGACCGACCGCTGCCGCCCGTGACGGTGATCGACCAGCGGCACGAACCGCCGGCCCGCGGCCCGTACCGGGCCATCGGCCCCAGCCTGGAACGGGCGATGCGGACGGCCCTCGGTGCCGGCGGGCAGGTGATCCTGCTCCTCAACCGCCGCGGGTTTTCGACGCACGTCCACTGCCCGGACTGCGGCCACGTCCTCGGCTGCGAGCACTGCGACCTGGCGCTGACGTACCATCGGCAGCGCAACGCGCTTCTGTGTCACTACTGCGGTTTCACGGCCGACGCGGTGGCGAAGTGTCCGGTGTGCAAGGCAGCGACGGTGCGCTACCAGGGACTGGGCACGGAGAAGCTGGCGGCCGAAGTGGCGATGAAGTTCCCCGATAAGGTCGTCGAGCGGATGGACTCCGACACGATGAGTACGCACGGCAGCCACGCCCGCGTCCTCGACGCCTTCCGCGACGGCAAGATCGACATCCTCTTCGGCACGCAGATGATCGCCAAGGGGCTGGACTTCCCGAACGTGACTCTGGTCGGCGTCGTCAACGCCGACGTGGGGCTGCACCTGCCGGACTTCCGCGCCGGCGAGCGGACGTTCCAGCTTTTGGCGCAGGTCTCCGGCCGGGCGGGCCGTGGGCCGAAGGGTGGGCGCGTGCTGATTCAGACGTTCAGCCCGGAACATCCGTCGATCGCGCTGGCGGCGCACCACGACTACGCGAAGTTCGTCGCGCGCGAGCTGGAGCAGCGGGCGTTGCACCAGTACCCGCCGTACCAGCGGCTGGCCCGGCTGATCGTGCGCAGCCTCGATCAAGAGGCGGCGGCCGCGTTCGCGGAGCGGCTGGCGGGCGCGTTCCGGCCAGCGGTGGACCGGGCGGGCGGCGCGTCGACGGTGCGGTTGTTGGGGCCGGCGGAGTGTCCGGTGTTCCGGCTCAACGGCTACTACCGGTTCCACTTCCAGTTGCAGTCGGCCAGCGCGCAGGCGCTGCACCGCGTCCTGCGCGACACGTTGGCGAGCGTGCGCGCTCCGGCCGGCGTGGAGTTCCAGGTGGATGTCGATCCGTTCAGCATGGTGTGAGTCGTGGACTTTACGGCTGGTGGCCGGGATGCGGCTTTACGATGCGGATCAATTGCCCAGCCACATCGGGCATTGCCGCGATGGCGTCGTGGATGCGGCGGGCGAAGGCCGCTACGTCATCGTCTTTTTTGCAGGCGATGATGCCCGCGTGCGCCACGCCGGCGAGGTGCATGGCGATGTAGTCTCGCCGGTTCATAGTCAGGACCACCCGCCCCAAGCGGGTTGCTTCGGCCAGGATCGCGGAATCGTCGGTGCCAACACCCGCCAACCCGGCTTCTACGGTCGTCAGCACATCGTGGCCAAGTCCTCGAAGGGCCTCAACGACCGGACATGGAAAATCCTCGTCGGCGAAGAGTTGGGCCATGCTCACGCCTCCTCTTGCGAACGAATCGCCTCCTCGATTTCGGCACCGTTTTCGGCGTAGTACCACCAGGCGGCGGACAGGTCGCCGAGGGTGAGGGTCGGGTAGAAGTCGAGCAGTCGCTCGTCGGTGACACCGTCGCGGCGGTACGACACTAGCAGCCAAACGGGAATGCGTGTGTTGGCTATCCGGGCATCGCCGCCGCAGATGCCGGGCGTTTTCTCGATGCGATTCGTCAGAGTGGTCGCCATTGGCAGTCCCTCCGGATGTCTCCAGTATACGGTTGGACTCGGCCGCAGCCGCCCAGACCCCGGCATGAGAATTGCACTTCGAGCCATCGAACTCGTGGCAATACCTGCCCCGGATCGCGGCCGGGTCGGGATGATCTCCGGGGCAGTGGAGCAACCGAGCCGCATCCGTCCCGGTTTCTCATACGTCGATTCTCGTCACATATGATTACCTTATCACCACCACGGAAGGACGTGCCCGGTAGCCCGCTGGGTGTAACTCTCATGTCTGATGCAACTACCGACGATTCCGCATTCGCCCACGCCCGCGCGCAACTCGAAAACGCCCTCGGCGCGACACCAACCGCCGAGGACCGCGCACGCCGCTGCGCGGTTGTATTGCGCACGGCCTGGCCGCAGGCCGTCCTCGCCGTCTGCCGCGTCGAGAATGCGACCGCGGCCCTCGATGCGAACGGCCAGCCTTGCACACCGCCGCACGACCTGCGCGACACGGGGATGTTGGTTGCACCCCTGACGTTCGCCGGACGGGAGTTCGGCCGCTTCGCCATCGAACTCTCCGACACTTCACCCGACGACGCTCTGCGGCTGGAACTGCTTGCCCTGAGCGCGGCCAGCGCCCTCGCCGCGGAGCCGGACGGCCGGGATGACGACCGCGACTGGTTGATGCGGCTGGGCGAGGTCGTCGGCCCGGTCACGCACGAGTTCAACAACTTTCTCAACACGCTGCTGCTGCAGATCGCCGTCATGGAACTGACCGCTCCGGACAGCGTCCGCGCCGAACTGGCGACGATCCGCACCCAGAGCAAGTCGATCGCGGCGTTGACCCGCGTCCTCCAGCAGTACCGGCGGGCACACCGGCCGGAGCCTGGGCCGGTCGACCTCAACGCCGAAGTGCGGGCGGCGGCGACTGGCCGCGAGCAACTCGACCTGGCCGACGGCCTGCCGCGCGTCCTCGGATACGGGCCGGACGTGCGGCGGCTGGCCGGCTTCCTGATGGCCGGAGCGGCCGCCCTGAGCAATGGCCCGATCGTCGTGCGGACGGCCGCCACCGAGACGTCGGTGACGTTGACGGTCGAGGTGACCGGCGGGGCGAACCCCGGCCGGTTCGCGGCGGTCGTCGAGGGGCCGACAATCCCGTTGCAGGAACCGCACGCGCTGGAACTGGCCGCGTGCCACTCGCTGACGCGCCGCCTCAACGGCGCGCTGCGCTGCGAGGGCACGGCCGTCACGGCGGAGTTGCCGGTGGCGTAAACCCGTCCGAGCCGGAAGCGGGGGGCGCGGCCCCGTGCCGCCAGGGGGCCGAGGGACCCCGTGCGGAGCGGG
>CAZNSL010000599.1:0-2298 GCA_964574975.1 uncultured Alcaligenaceae bacterium
CTCGACGACCGAAACGTCCAGCCCGCACCAACTTGACGGCTGGGTCGCGGCGGGGAGCGGCACGTCGGGCAGTCCGGCGACGGCGGTGTTGGCCGTGGCATCGGCGACCGGCGTCACGAACGGCCGCAGTTACAACTCTACCTACCGCTTCGACTGGACCGGGTTCGGCGCGGCGGTCGGCGACGTCGACCAGCTCGGCGATTGGGCGGTCGTGCACCGCGACGCCAACGGCCTCGGCTGGGAAGCCACTGACCGTATCAACCGCAACGAGAAGTTCACGTTCGATTCCAAGGGAAACGTCACTTACGACTATCACCCCGACGGGACGTACGTCAGTTCCACCTACAACTCGCTCAGCAAGGTCACGAACTTCTACGACGAGTCAAACAACCACTACGCCTACACCTACGACAGCTACGGCAACCTGCTGACCACAACCGACCCGCTCTCCCGCGTCACCACCAACACCTACACCGGGGACGGTAAGCTTTCGACCGTCACCGATCCGGCGAGCCACGTCACTACTTACGGCTACGACTCATACGACCGCGTCACTAGCGTGACGCAGCCGGCGGTCGGCGGCACCAGTCCCGTGACCTCCTACACCTACAATAGCGCCGGCGATGTGCTGACGGTCACCGATCCGCTCTCGCACGTCACCACTTACACTTACGACTCGATGGGCCGGTTGCTCACCGACAAGAGGCCGGACGGGACGCCGGGAAGTTCGAGCGACAACCCGGTCTACACCTACACCTACGACGGCGTCGGCAATGTGCTGACGATCACCGATCCGCTCTCGCACTCGACGACATACACTTACGACAACCGCGATCGGCTGCTCACTTCCACGAACGCTCTTAGCCAGACGACGACGCTCGGCTACGACAACGAGGGAAACGTCACCTCGACGACGAACGCCCTCGGCAAGACGTGGACGAGCGTCTACGACGCCGCGAACCGCAAGACGAGCGACACCGACCCACTGTCGCACGCGACGACGTACACCATGGACGCGATGGGCCAGGTCACGGCCGTCACAAACGCCTTGAGCCAGGCCACAACCGCCACGTACACGAGCCGGGGGCTCAACTCGTCGGTAGTCGACCCGACCTCACGAGTGACCAGCCAGAGTTTCAGCAACCAGGGCTGGATGATGAGTTCGACCGCCAGCGGCGGCGGCCACAACCGGACCACGAGCTACACCCGCGACGCGCTCGGCCGCACGACGGTCGTCACCGATGCCACGAGTCGCACGACCACTTACACCTACAACTCCGCCGGTCTCGTCGCGACGGAAAAGGACACCGCCAACAACACGACGACCTACGCTTACGACGCGCTCGATCGGGTGACTTCGGTCACGAATCCGAACAGCCAGACGACGGCGACTTACACCTATGACCTGAAGGGGAACAAGCTCACCGAGACCGACGGCCTGTCGCGGACGACGACCTACACTTACGACGAGCAGGACCGGGTCCTCACCGTCACCGACCCCTTGTCTCACACGACGACCTACTCCTATGACCTGGCGGGACGGCTTAGTTCGGTCACCGATGCATCCTCGAACGTGACGAGTTACACTTACGACAACGCCGATCGCCTGACGGTCGAGACCGATCCGCGCAGCAAGACGACGACCTACGTCTACGACGCGGCGGGACAGCGGACGGAAGTCACCGACCGAAACGGCAAGACCAGGAAGTTCACTTACGACGATGCCGGCCGCGAGACCTACGAGAAGTGGTACAACGGCGCGACGCTGGTGCGGACGATCACCTACTCCTACGACAACGCCAACCGCTTGACAAGCGTCTCTGACCCCGACTCGACCTATGCGTACACGTACGATGGGGCTGGGCGGATGACCGAGGTCGATAACAACGGGACGTCCGGGGCTCCGAGGGTGATCCTCGACTACACATACGACGAGCGCGGCAACGTGCTGACGGTGGCCGACAACAACTCGGCGACGACGACCTACACGTGGGACGACGCCGATCGCATCACCAGCGTCAATCTTCAGGTGACGGGGAAGACTTCGAGGCCGCTCGTCGACTTCACCTACGACAGCGTCGGCCGGCTGGCGACGATGTACCGCCACCAATATGGGACGAGCATCGGCGGTTCGTCGGGCGGCGGCGGCTCGACGGCCGGGGTTTCGAAGTCAGTCTTCGGATACGACGCCTCCTCAAGATTGACGTCGCTCGCTCATCAATCGGGCGGCACCATGGGTTCCTACACGTCGGTGCAGACTTATACGTACTCCTGGAACGCCGCTTACGAACTCACGCA
>CAZNSL010000599.1:2308-4332 GCA_964574975.1 uncultured Alcaligenaceae bacterium
GGACGGGCAACCGAACGACGTCGGACGGAACCTACAACTACACCTACGACGACGAGGGGAACCTGACGAAGAAGACCAAGATCTCGAACGGCGAGTACACCGACTACACCTGGGATTACCGCAATCGGCTGACCTCGGTCGTCAAGAAGACCTCCGGCGGCACCACGCTCCAGTCGTCGGACTACACCTACGACGCCTTCGACAAGAGAATCAAACTTGTTGATAGCGTGGGGACGAGCCAAACCCGCTGGACGTTCTACGACGGCCTCAATCCTTACGCAGACTTTGACTCCGGCGGCACGCTCACGAAACGATATATGTACGGCCGCGAGATCGACTCTCTGCTCGCCCGCTGGTCGCCGTCCGACACGTTCGACTGGTACTTGGGCGATATGCAAGGCACCGTCCGTGACATCGCCGACAAAAATGCGGTGATCCAAGATCACATCACTTACGACGCTTTCGGCAAGGTCCTCTCCGAATCGAGTCCCTCGACCGGCGATCGCTTCAAATACACCGGCCGCGAGTACGACTCGGCTACGGGGCTGTACTACTACCGCGCGCGGTATTACGATCCGGGCCAAGGGAAGTTCATCGGACAGGATCCGATAAAATTCGCCGGAAAAAATGCGAACCTATATGCGTATGTCCAGAACACCTCAACTATTATGGTCGATCCGACTGGACATGAACCAGATGGGCCTTCGGATGCGGAACGTGCAGCCGGAAAGGCCATGCAGGAACAGCGCCGCAAAGAGGCTGAACTTCAGGGCGAACGACGAATGTTCGAGCTTGCATCCTGGCTAACAATTAGACGCATTAGGGAGGAAGCCGCGGCGAAGAAACGCCCGGAGATCTACTACTATATCGATCCGAGCACGCGTGAAAAACGAGAGGCGTACGGACCATGCGTCGAGTATTATGAATCGATGAATCGTTGGTATCAAGCGATGCGAGAGGCTGGTCAGATAAACCAACTGAAAGTATCCGCGATCCAATACAAAGTGGATCCAACCAAGTTACCCGATCGCGCCAAGATCACTGGTATCGTTAACTACCATATACTCATCATGTTAGGATATCCAGACGGTAAAGGAGGGATCAAAACAGAGTTTTATGACGCCGGGTCGACGTTTAGCGGGGTTGCCAATATGGGAGATTCCAATGGAGGACAGATAGAGCCTCGAAAACTTCAGGAGGCAATGAAATCTGGCGGCCTGACTTACAAAGGAGGTAATCCAATTACGGAACCCAAGCCGCCGTTCACGCCCTTTGTACCGTATGAGCCATCACCAAGGCCAAGGCCCACACCATGCTTTTAGAGAGCGCAACTTGAGAGATAGACAATGACTGTTCGAGTACAAGTTATACTCGGTGTTCTAGCTATTGCAGCCGCGATAACTGTAACGGCAGTTTTGGAAAATCGTCCCCATCGGAAATTAGCTGGCACATTATCGCTGAAGCATTTCGCAATAGATGACCGAACGAGCTCTAATCAAGTAAGGCCTGTGAAAATGGAAGAGAGCAAAATCAGCGAAGCGCTCATAGCCTTGGAACGAAGGTACGTCGAAAGCGATACCCTTGCTGCGCGGCAAGCCTTGGCTCAGAGCTTCATCAACTCCGAGCCGAATGCACTAGAGCTACTTGCACGTGCATTTCGAAAGCCACCATTGGCAATCGACAGCGACGGCTTCTTTCACAGAATGGCGTCTGTAGCACTTGCCAAGGAGGAAGGCATTCCGACTGCCATCAGGCTACTCCAGTCCTCAGATGCCGAATTAGTGGATGGAGTTCTCGGGCTTATTGGGGTTGCGACCGAACTTGAAGCTAATGGCTTTGCAAAGTACTCTAACCCAGTAGGAAAGGATATTCTGCCCAAGCATATTGGACAAGTGCTGAGCAGGCAGCCAGATTTAGTTGTGCCCGTCGCAAATGCGCTTATTCAATACGGCCCCGACGCGGCAAATGAGGCGAAGCGACTTGTGCCGTATTTGTTATCGGAATCGCCAATAGTGGCGACGACC
>CAZNSL010000600.1:0-4317 GCA_964574975.1 uncultured Alcaligenaceae bacterium
TCGAGGAAAAGGCGGCTGGACTCCAGAGCGCCGGCGTCGACGCGGCCACCGCCCGGTTCATCGACCGCAAGAAGGTGCCGGGTGGGGCCGACGACACCGACCGTGAGGCGGCGAAGACGCTGCGTGCCGCTGCGATGAAGAAGAAAGTGAAGCGCAAGACGGTGCCGCTGTTCGAGCGGGTGTGGGTCAAAGCGATCGGTCTGCTGACGCTACTCGGCGTGTGCGCCGGCTTCTTCCTCTATTACACTCAACCACCGCGTCCCGAGACGGTGTACGAGCAGGTGAAGTCGGCCGCCGCGGAAGGCAACTTCGATCGCATCGAGCGGCAGGCGCAAAGGTATCTCAGCTTGCCCGGCGAGGACGACGACGCCAAGAAGCGGGAAGTCCAAGCATGGCGTCAGCGGGCGTGGATCGACCGCGTCGAGACGCAACTTTTCAACCGATTCAACCGCTCGATGGCGGCCGACGACGACGGCCAGAAACTCGCCTACGAGGCGCTGCGGCGAGAAAACGATGGCGATCTCGACGGGGCGAAGGCGGCCTGGCAGGAATTGGCCGACACGTTCAAAGACGCTCCGGAGCCGGAGCCGGCCGTCTACCGTTGGGTAGCCCGCAAGAAACTCGACGACCTCGCGCAAGTCGCGCCGGCCGATAAAGCACTCGAGAAGGCTATCGTTGATTATCGCTTGAAGGCCGTGCCGCTGCCGGGGGGCGGGCCGGCGGAGCAGTCGGCCACCGAGGCCGCACGTTACGAGACGCTCGGCGACCTGCCGGCCGCCAGCGACCGCTGGGAGAAACTGCGCGACAAGACCGTCAAGGACCCCGGCGAGCGACGATGGCTGCTTCTGGCCGCGTCGAAGGCCCGCGCACTCAAGGCTCAGTCGGCCGGTGCGGACAAGGACCGCGACGCCCGTCGCAAAGCCGTGCAGGACTGGTTCGACACTGCCAGCAAGGCAACGCCCGACGCGCCGGCCGCGCAGTTGCGGACGGCGGCCGCCATCTACCGCGAACTCGCCGAGATGTACCGCAACGACCCCGACCCGGAACTGGCTCGCGTAGCCGCCGCCGCGAACCAGAAGTACCGCGACCTACCACCCGTTGCCCGCACCAACCCATGAGCCAAACCACCATCGACCGCCCGCGGAGCCGGGCCGCGTTCGAGCGCGCCAAACGAGTCATCCCCGGCGGAGTCAACAGCCCGGCGCGGGCGTTCGGCGCGGTCGGCGGCGAGCCGCTATTCATCGCCCGCGCCGACGGGCCGTACCTCTACGACCTCGACGGCGGACGCTACCTCGACCTGATCGGTTCGTGGGGTCCGATGATCCTCGGCCACAACCATCCGCGGGTCGTCGCCGCGATCGCCGACGCACTGGCCGGCGGCACCAGCTTCGGCGCGCCGACCGAGCGCGAGAGCGAACTCGCCGAACTCGTGACCGCCGCGGTACCGTCGGTCGAACGAGTGCGGTTCGTCAGCTCCGGCACCGAGGCGACGATGAGCGCGATCCGTCTCGCCCGCGGCTTCACGGGGCGCGATGTCGTCGTCAAGTTCGCTGGTTGCTACCACGGGCACGTCGATAGCCTTCTCGTCGCCGCAGGTTCGGGAGCGCTGACGCACGGCGTCCCGACCAGCCCCGGTGTCCCGGCCGGCGGCACCGTGGACACGCTCGTCTTGCGTTACAACGACTGCCAGGGACTGGCCGATGCCTTCGCCGCCAGGGGCGACGCGATCGCCGCGGTGATCCTGGAACCGGTCGTCGGCAACATGGGTCTGGTCGTGCCGTCGCGCGAGTTCCTCGCCGACCTGCGAGCGTTGACGCACCGGCATGGTTCCTTACTGATCTTCGACGAGGTGATGACGGGCTTTCGGCTCGCCTACGGCGGAGCACAGGAGTTGTTCGGCGCGATGCCGGACATGACCGCGTTCGGCAAGATCATCGGCGGCGGTCTACCGGTCGGAGCGTACGGCGGCCGAGCCGACATCATGGCAAAGGTCAGCCCGGAAGGTCCGGTGTACCAGGCCGGCACGCTGTCGGGCAACCCGCTCGCGATGGCCGCGGGCATTGCGACATTACGCGAATTGAAGGACCATCCGCCGTACGCCACACTCGACGGCCTCGGCCGGCTGTTGGCCGACGGCCTGACGACGGCGGCGGCGGCCGCGGGGGTAACGCACTACCTGGGTCGCGTCGGTAGCATGTGGACGCTGTTCTTCGCGCCCGCGCCGGTCGTCGATTACGACACGGCCAAGGCGAGCGACACGGCCCGCTTCGCGCGGTTCTTTTGGGGCATGATGGACCGCGGCGTCTACCTGCCGTGCAGCCAGTTCGAGGCGGCGTTTCTGTCGGCGGCGCACACGGAGACGCACGTACGCGAGGTCGTTGCCGCCGCAGGGGCGGTGTTGGCGTCAATCGTCGAGGCGTAGCGACGCTAGCATGGCCGCGAGGACCGGGCCGCCAGCCGAGTCATCGATGTCGGCCCACTGGGCCATGACCAGCAGGCAACCGGCCTCCAGCGGGAGACCGCGAACCTTTACCGTCACCGGTAAGTCCAGGCTCAGGAAGCGCACGTCGTGTCCGACGGCCGGTGTACCAGCGATGGTCTCGACGGCTGGATCAGTTTCGAGTGCGGGGTAGTCGTCGCGCAGTGCGGCGACCGCTGCGTCGGCCACGGAGGCTGGATCGGACGCGTCCTCGCGGAACGCAAGGGTGAGGAACGCGGTGTCCGGCCCTTGCACGGTGACGGCCCAGCCGGCGTCGTGGTCGCTGCGCTCGAGGGTCCAGTTGTCGGGGTACAGAAAGCGGACGCCGCCGTCCTCGAAGATCGCGGGCATCGCTCGTTCCTCGGCAGTCTCCGAAAGTTCGTCCGTGGCAACGGGCGGGAAAAGCGGTATTATACCCAAGTCCGGCGCACCCGTAGCTCAACTGGACAGAGCATCGGACTTCGGCTCCGAAGGTTACAGGTTCGAATCCTGTCGGGTGTACTTCATTTCGTCGCCAGCGCAGCGCGGATCGCTGCGATTAGCTGGGTTGGCCGGTACGGCTTCGGCAACACACCGCGGACCTGCGGCAGATTGAGTGCGTCGGCCCGTTCGGAATAGCCGCTCGCCACCACGACCGGTACTGAGGGCGTCCGCCGGGCCAACTCGTGCAACACCTCGTGGCCGCTCATTCGCGGCATCGTCAGGTCCAATACCACCACCGACACGCGGCCCTCGCTACGGTCGAATACCTCCAGCGCTTCTTCACCGTCGGCGGTCGCGATGACTTCATAACCCTGTGCGGCCAGCACGCGCTCGCCGAGGGTGCGGATCATCGGCTCGTCGTCCACGAATAGCACCAGACCCGGCGACGCCGGTTCGCCAGCGCTACGGTGCGGGAGGTCCGCAATGGCGCGGCGACCGTCCGGCCGAGCGATGTCGAGCAACCGGGCCAGAAGGCCGGCGGCGAGGTCGGCCACACGCTCAATGTCGGCCCGCAACGGCTGGGTCGATTCGTCCCGCGGCACGGCGAGTGTCAGATCGCCGAGCCGGGCCACCAGGTCCGTGACTTCGCGTAAAGCGCGCTCGGCGTCCCGCACCAGTTGCAGAGCGTCGGCACGGCCGGGAGAAGTCGGCGAGGAGCACGTCACGGTGGATCCGTCCAAAGGCTAGAACAGCGACGACCAGCGCAGGTCCGCCAATTGCGGCCGCGGGGACTTTGCCAGGCGAATCGCCATGTCGGCCATGTGCGTCACCGCCCAGTCGAAGAAGGGCTGCGTGAGCGAATAAATATCCAGGTCGGGGGCCGGGTTCATGAAGTCGATGGCGTAGGGCACACCGCCCTTGACGGCCCATTCGACCGTGTTCATGTCGTAGCCCAGTGCTCGCACCAGCGCGAGCGAATCCTGGACGATCCTATGGCGCAACTCGTCGGAGAGATAGCCCGGATCGGCGATGTACTTGCGTTGCCCCGGGTCGTACGGCATGACCAGCACATTCTCCTGGCCGAGGCACAGGCAACGAACGTACTGCTCCCACGCGATGAACTCCTGGGCGATCATCGTCAATTGCCCAGACTGGTTGTAGTTGTGGACCAACTCCTCCAGCGTCTTGCAGACGTAGACTTCCTTCCAACCGCCGCCGTGGGCGTCCTTGAGGATGCACGGCAAGCCGACCTGGTCGGCGACGTAGTGCCAGTCGAGCGGGTACATGAGGTTGCGCAAACTCTCGGTCGGCACAATGCCGGGAACGTAGTCTTTGTTCGGCAAGGCCACGGTCTTTGGGTGGGCCAAGCCGAGTTTGGCGCACAGGGACGCTCCGAAGAACTTGTCGTCGGCCGT
>CAZNSL010000601.1:0-4316 GCA_964574975.1 uncultured Alcaligenaceae bacterium
GCTCGCTCCCGGGCGGAGCCGACGGCGTGACGTTTCTCACCGACGAGAACTTCGACGGGCGGGTCATCCGCGGACTGTTAGCCCGTGCGACCGATCTCGATCTGGTCCGGGCTATCGATGTGGGCCTCAGCGGAGCCGACGATCCCGACGTTCTCGCCTGGGCCGCCCAAGACGGTCGGTTGGTACTGACGCACGACGTTTCGACCCTGGTTGGCTTCGCCTACGAGCGCGTCGCGTCCGGCCTACCGATGCCGGGCGTTGTCGAAGTGCCGAACGACTTGCGTCTCGGTCGCATCATCGACGACATCCTGATGCTGGTTGGTGCCAGCCAACCGGGCGAATGGGATGGCCAAGTTCTCTACTTGCCGCTGTGAGAGGGCCGCGCCGCCGCGGCCATCGGCGGATTCGCCGCCGGCTGGCCCGGCCTCGTCCCGCTCGTCGACTGGTAGCCCCAGCCCATCTTGGTGACTTGCGTCGCCGTCGCTCACTTCGGCATCACGCTCACGCGCGTTACGCCGACCGGCTGCGCTGGCGAAGCCGACGGCTCGGCGAGCAGCATCTGCACCGCCGTGAACGCCACGCGCGGGTAGTCCCGGATCGGTCGGTGGGCGGTGCCGTTGAGGTCGATCTGGAGGTCGGCACCCGTGCGCACGATCCGCAGGGTGTTCGGCCGGTCGTACCGCAGGGCGTTCATCACCGGCCCCGTGCCGGCCTTCGGCTGGCTGTTGGCGATCGCGGCGTTGCCGGCCCCGTCGAAGGCTAGCACGAAGAACTTGTCGTCCTTCGGGTCGCGCTCCGCACGGACGAAGCGCAAAGCGAAGGTGCCCTCGCGGCCAATCGTGAAGTCGACTTCGGCCGTGAAGTCGCCGGTCACGTCGACCCGCGGCAACGCTATCAGGGCACCGCCCTTGCCCGGCAATCCGAGCCAGCGGCGGCCGTCTTTCTCGACGACCGTCGGCGTTACCGTCGACTTGAGGACTTCCCAGTCGTCGTGCCGGTCGGCGTCGCCCTTGGCGAAATCGACCAGCAGGCCGCTCGGTGCTGGCGCGGGCGGGGCACCTGCCTCCGGCCCGCCGACCCGCGGCTCCAGCTCGCCGCCGCGGACGGCGTACAGACGGGCGGCGGTGCGGACATCGCGACCGCCCTTCATCGTCACGCGCACCTCGCGCACCGGCGGCAGTGGGCCGTGACGGAGGTGGACGTGTTTGTCGGGGTCCTTGCCGTCGTAGACGATCGTCAGCGTCGAACCGACCCGCTGGACGAACAGCCGCTGCAACCGGCTTGCCTCGTCGCCGAGCGCGGGCGGAACCTTCAACTCCGTGCCGATCGCATCGACCACAATCGTCAGGCCATCGCGGCCGGCGGCATACTCGAACTCAAGGAAGTAGTCGCCGTTCAAACCCTGCTTCATGCCCTCGGTCGTTAACGTGGCCGTGAACTCCCGCGGCCGGTTGCTCGTGCACAAGAGCGCCATGCGGCCGCCCTCGTCGCGGATCACGTCGAAGTCCTTGGCCTGCCACCCGGCGGGCAGGTCGGCCCGGCCACTGAACTCGTGCCGCAGCTTCATCGCACGCACGGGCGACGGCCCGGCGGAGGTCGGCGTGTGCGGCAGCTTGCCGACGCGCAAGGAGTAGATGCCGGGGTCCGCCGCCTCGGCGGGCGGCTCCACCGGGCGGCTGGGCCACGCCGAAGCCGGCCCCCAGGTCTGGCCGACGCCGCCGGCGACGAGGCTGGAGGCGGTATTGAAGGTTGCCAGTTCATTCGCCCTGGCGGCAACGTAGCCGAGCGATACGCCAGTGAGTCGCCGCGGCATGTCGGCGTCGAACACGCAGTCGGCCCCCTCGCCCTCGTCGTTGACCGAGACGCGGAACTTGGTCCCGACGCGCCACAGCCGGATGGCGTTGCGGCGGCCGCGACGGAACGCTTCCGGCTGCGCCGGCCGCGCGCCGGGGAACAACATGGTGCCGTCGCCGCGGACCAGGAGCGATACGCCGGGCGTCCCCTCGGCGGCGAACGCGATCTCCAGCGCCTGCGCCGGGCCGAGCGCGAATTCGCACTCCAGGGCGAACGCCTCGCCGAGGTCGGAGCCGGAGAGTGCGTGGACGTAGTGCCGGCCGGCGGTGCGCTTGAGCCGCAGGTACGGCGTGCCGTCCCTGGCGCGGGCGACGGCAAACTCGCCGCCCGTCCAGCCGTGCGGCAATGCCCCCTCTGCGACTCCGGCGAAAGTCTCCTCGTAGTCGAAGCCCTTGCTCGCAGCCGTGGGCGCGGGTGCCGGCGCGGCCGTCTTGCCAAACGACACGATCGGCGCGTTGACGTTCGTCCTGGTCTCAAGGTCCGGCCGTTGTTGACGGTCGATCTGCCGGCGGACGAAGCTGAGGACTTCCTTCTGCACGTACTCCTGGAGTTTCGGCACGGTCACCTCGCCGGATCGGTTGAAGTCGGCCGCGCCTTTCAGCCCCTGGATGACGAAGTGGAAGAAGACGCCGTGCCGCAGCGACGGGTGTTCGAACGCCAACTCCCCTTCGGAGCAACTGTAGAACGCGGTGACGTTCGACGGCGGCGAAGGCAACTGCTGCCGCGGCCGGCTCTTCGAGGCCAGTCCGGAGACGATCCGGCCGCGCGACAGGTCCGGCGACTTATTGCGGCAGGCGTCGGCCAGGAGCAGTTTGACGCTGCCCTTGCACTCGCGCATGCCGGCGAACACCTCGTCGAGGGAGACGAGCGTCCCGGTGTCGCCCCCGCGGGTGTCGGCGGGACAGAAGTAGAACGTCCCGTCCGGCTGCGTCCCGTGGCCGGCGAACGCGACCACGAGGGTGTCGCCGTCGGTCGATTTCGCCTTCATTGACGCGAATGCCCTCCGGATAGCGTCGCGCGTCGGTACCTCGCGGCCCGTGGCCAAAAGTACGACCTCGTAGCCGTTCGACCGCAAAACGTTGCCGAGTTCCTCCACGTCGCGGACGGGGTATTGCAGGTCGGTCAGCTCCGAGTCGCTGCCGTACTCGTTGACGCCGATCAATAGTGCCCGCTTCGCCCCGCCGGCCGTCGGGATCGGCGGGGCAAACGTTTGCATCTCGTGGACCGGCTGCTTCTCGGAAGGGGTGACCGGATCGACTTGTCCGCGCGGCAAGTTGACGGCGA
Organism: uncultured Alcaligenaceae bacterium; assembly: GCA_964574975.1. GTDB lineage: Bacteria > Planctomycetota > Planctomycetia > Gemmatales > Gemmataceae > JAXMAS01. The sequence goes on from CAZNSL010000601.1 coordinate 3,139, forward strand.
GTCCGACGGCGATGCCGAAGCCGACGAGCAACGCGAATGCACCGAGGCCGAGCCACAGCCAGCCGCGGCGGGAAGGGGGAGCCGGCACCGCGAAGGGACGGCGGCAACCGGAGCAGCGGCCGGCCCGGCCGGCGAACCGGGTGGGGACGTTGAGCAGCGTGCCGCAGTGCGGGCAGGGGACGCGCAGGACGGACATCGGCGTCGATTCTCGGCCGGGATTGCGGTCGCGGGTCAGTCTAGCGGGCCGGCGGCGGGCCGTCCGCTCTTTCGAGTAAACGCGGTCGCTCGTCGTTATGGACATTCCCGGACGAACCCGCTCGGCCTTTCAAGCGCTGTTGCAGCGACGGAGCGCGTGTCCCGTCGCTCGCGCTCCGGGCTGGCCGCGTTACTCGTCCGCAGGGCACTCCGGTATAATGCCATCGCCCGCCCCGCCCCCGGACGCGCGCGATGGCAGAACAGACGCACGAAAAGACCGGCCTCGGCAACTACTTCGTGGCGAACTACCCGCCGTTCTCGGCGTGGAAGCCGGCCCACCTGTCGGCCGCCCGCGCTGCCCTCGACCAGCCGCCCGTGCCCGGCACGCCGCTCGGGTTGTACCTGCACATCCCGTTTTGCCGCAAGCGCTGCAAGTTTTGCTACTTTCGCGTCTACACCGACAAGAACGCCGACGACGTGCGCATCTACTCCGACGCTCTCGTCAAGGAAGTCGAATTGTACGCCCAAACGGCGTGCGTCGGCGGTCGGTCGCTGGAGTACGTCTATTTCGGTGGTGGCACCCCGTCGTACCTGAGCGCGACGCAACTCGGCTCGCTGATGACGCGCCTACAAGCGGCGATGCCGTGGGACGCGGCCCGCGAGGTGACGTTCGAGTGCGAACCCGGCACGCTCCAACAGCACAAGCTGGCCGCGCTCAAGCAACTCGGCGTCACCCGGCTCAGCCTCGGCGTTGAGAACTTTAAGCCGGAGATTTTGCAGTTCAACGGCCGGGCGCACCTCGAAGAGGAAATCTACCGCGCTTACGACTGGGCCAGGGAACTCGGCTTCGATCAGATCAATATCGACCTGATCGCCGGCATGGTCGGCGAGGACTGGGACAATTGGAAGACCTGCGTCCGGAAGACCGCGGCCCTCGCCCCGGAGAGCGTCACCATCTACCAGATGGAACTGCCGTACAACAC
>CAZNSL010000602.1:0-1849 GCA_964574975.1 uncultured Alcaligenaceae bacterium
TGCAAATGCACCCTCACCCCCGGCCCCTCTCCCGCAAAGCCGGGAGAGGGGAGAACTGTACAATGCGTCTTCCATATGTTATCACCCGCGCGGGTCCAAGGAGGGTCGCGGCGATGGCACGGCACGCGCAAGTCGGTCTGGTCGTTCTGGCTGCCCTGGTCGCGACCATCGGCCTCGCCTGGGGTCAGACGCCGGGCATGCACCGTGAGGGTTTCGAGGGCCGCGATCCGCTCTGGGTGCGCGGCCCGGCCAACGTGCCGTTCAAGGAAGAAGCCCACATCTTCACCGAGCAGTTCAAGCACGGCGACAAGACCTCCGAACTCATCCAGATTCAGGCCGATGCCCCCGGGAAGGAACTCAACCCGTCGGTGCAGTACACGCTGCCGGTGCCCAGTGCCCCGGTCGGCGACGAACTGAGCGTTCGCTTGTGGGTCCGCTCGAACCGGCCCGGCGTGCGGCTGTCGGCTCGCGTCGTCCTGCCGCGGATGCGCAACCCGGCCAACCTCAATGAGCCGTTGACCACGACCATCACCGGCGAGGCGTATTCGGCCGGCGGCGGTCACTGGCAGCCGCTGGAAGTCCGTCGGCCGGTCAAGCTCCTCAAGGACGAGCAGCAGCGCCTGCGGGCGGCGATGCAGACGGACGTGAACGTCGCCGATGCCTACGTCGATCGGCTGATCCTCAACGTCTACGCCGGGCCGGGGCTGACGCAGGTCTGGACCGACGACGCCGAGGTCGGCCCGGTCGCCGAGGAGAAGAAATCGGCGGCCGTGTCGGCGCAACCGACGACGTTATCGAAGATCGTGACGCCGGCCCCGTCGCCGCGGGTCGAATCGGCCAAGCGAGCGGTGGCCGTTGAATTCAACCGCGACCAGTTGCGCGTCGGCGGCAAGGGGATGATCTTCCGCGGCATCCGCTACAGCGACACGCCGCTGAAGGTGCTGCGCGACGCCGGCCTGAACACGCTCTTCGTCGGCGACCGGGTCGATCCGACCGTGTACGACGAGGCCGTCAAGCAAGGCTTCTGGCTGGTGCCGACGCTCTCGGCCGACCGCCCGGACCCGGAGGCCTTGGCCCGCGAAGCGACGCGCTTCGCCGCCGACGATGCGGTTCTGTTCTGGTATCTGGGCAGCGACCGGCAGACCAAGGACTACGAGTTGACCGCGCGCGCGTCGCGGGCCGTCCACGATGCCGACCCGCAACGGCCGGTCGCCGCCGACGCCTGGGACGGCATGTTCAACTACAGCCGGCACATCGACCTCTTGGCGGCCCACCGCTTCCCGCTGATGACCAGCCTGGAACTACCGCAGTACCGCGACTGGCTGGCCCAACGGCGACTCCTCGCGCGGCCGGGTACCTTCTTCTGGACGTGGGTGCAGACGCATCTGCCGGACTGGTTCCAGAAAGTCGCCTACGACGGCGGCCACGAGGCGTACGCGGAGCCGGTCGGCCCGCAGGCCGAACAGATTCGCTTGATGACCTACCTGGCGCTGTCGGCCGGCTGCAAGGGGCTGGGCTTTTGGTCCGACCGCTTCCTCGCCGACAGCCACCAGGGCCGCGACCGCCTGCTGACGCTGGCCCTGCTCAACCAGGAACTGACGATGCTGGAGCCGATGCTCCTGACGGCCGTGGACGCGCCCGTGTGGATCGACACGTCGATCCCCGATGTGAAAGCGGCCGTAATTCACTGCGAGCGCGGCTTGTTGGTGCTGCCGATGTGGCTGGGGGCCGGGGCGCAGTTCGTGCCGGGGCAGGCGTCCGCCCGGCAACTGACGATCCGCGTGCCGGGCGTGCCGATCGGCACGCAGCCGTGGCACATCTCGCCAGCGGAGGTCACGTCGCTACCGGC
>CAZNSL010000602.1:1859-4312 GCA_964574975.1 uncultured Alcaligenaceae bacterium
GCGTCGTCGGCGGCACCGAGGTGACGTTGCGCGAGTTCGATCAGTCGGCCGCCATAGCGTTTACCTCCGACAACTCGCCGACCGGCCTGCTAGTGCGCTGGCAGGAGCAGAGCCGGCGGATGGCCAAGCTGGCGGCCCAGTGGAGCTACCAACTCGCCGTCGTCGAGATCGACAAGGTCGAAAAGGTCCAGGCGCAGCTTGCCGAACTGGCGAGGGCCGACAAGGCTCCGGCTGTGCCCGACGCCGACACGCTGATGGCGAAGGCCCGCGCATCGCTGGGCGATGCCAAGACGGCGTGGGACGCCGGCGACCACCGCAAGGCGTACGCCGACGCGCAGCGGGCCTTGCGGCCGGCGCGGCTGCTGATGCGGGCGCACTGGGAGGCGGCAGCGCGGTCGCTCGGCCCGGACGCGCCGCCGACGGCCAGCCCGTACGCGGTGAGCTTCTACACGTTGCCGCGACACTGGAAGTTCCGCGCCGAGTTGACCCTGTCGACGCCGGGCGGCAATGTGCTGTCGCACGGCGATTTCGAGACGGATCGACTGCCGCCGGGCTGGCAGCCGGCCCAGGCGACACCGGAGGATGTCGAGGGCGAAGTCAAACTGACGTCCATCGAACCGGCCGAGGGCAAGCAGTGCCTGATGCTCCAGGTGCGCCCGAAGGTCGCGCCGGGGGCGGCGACGCCGCAGGTGGCGGCGCTTGAGCCGACGTTCGTAGGGGCAGTAAGCCCGCCCGTGAGCCTGCCGCCGGGCAGTCTGGTGAGGATCACTGGCCGGGTGAAGCTGGCCAAGCCGGTGACGGCGTCGGCCGACGGGGCACTCGTATTCGACTCGGCCGGCGGCGAGCCATTGGGCCTGCGGCTGACGGCCGCGACGAACGGATGGAGGAAGTTCACGCTGTTCCGCCGCGTGCCGTCGAGTGGCCAGGTCCAGGTGACGGCCGCGTTGACGGGCCTGGGCACTGCGTACATCGACGACCTGAAGGTCGAGCCGCTTCAGGGGAAGTGACGGCGGTCGCGGAGCGCATGTGACCCGTCGCTGGCGTTCCGGGCTGGTGGTGAAGAATCTGCGTTACTCGCGCGGCGGGACGCCGACCGGTTCGCCGCCGGCCCCGGCCGTGTACAGCGGCAGCGTGTCGCCGGACTTCTTGTAGATCAGAAAGTTCGAGCTGCCGAGGGACACGTCGATGTAGCCGAACGGAATCGCGACCTTCTCGAACACCTTCAGGCCGCCGTTACAGGTGGCCGGCCTGGCCACGTTGCCGAGGCTGCCCGCGAACAGCAGCTTTGCGGCCTCCACATTCGAATCGGTGGGGGCCACGACGAAGGCATCGCCGCCCATCATCAGGTTGCTGCGCAGCTCGAACCGGGAGCCTGACTCCGAAGCGGGTATGCGGTCGAGGCGCAGCAAGTGGGAGAAACGGGCCACCGTGTTCGACGCGATCAGGAGCTTCACCGCCCCGGCCTCCGGCACCCGAACGGCGACCGCGTCGCAGGTCGCTACGGGCTTCGGCCGTGCTTCGTTCTTGAGCGTGTAGAAGCGGTTGAGCCGTACCTCGACCTCGCACGGCCCGTCGAGCCGCACGGCCGCCTTGAACAGCCCCTCGAAACGGCTGTCGCGCACTGCTAAGTGCAGCCCGCCCGCCGCTGCTTTGGCCAACAGCGCCTCGGACCGCACACCGTCGGCATTCGCTTCGGGCGACCGCGTGTCCCCTTGCGCATAGTCGCGCGTCGTAACGATCCGCACGCCCTGAACGACGGCCGGCCGATCCTGCGGCGAAGTACAGTCGTCGAACGCCAGCGGCGTCTGTTGCGAGTCGGTCAGCGATAGACCTTCGAGCGTCAACCCGGCGGCATCGCCCTGGACCCGGATCAGGGTGGCGACGCGCCGGCCGCCGTCGAAGTCGAATCCGCGTACCGAGGTGCCAACAGGTGCGACCAGGTCCAGGAGCGGCTGGTCTGCGATCGCGGAGGCCGGGGCCTTCCAGGCGACGCGCTGCCCGGCCGCGAGACCGGATTCGATGTGGATGCCAGCGAGGCGGCGACCGTCGAGAATCACCTGCTCTTCGATGGTCGGCTCCAACACCAGGATCGTCTGGCCCGGTTTGGCTGCGGCCAATGCGAGGGCCATCGTCGGGTGCAGGTCCTTGCGGCCGTCGGACGGCTCGCTGGTGACGTACAGGCGGCTGTCGCTGACCGTCGGCGGCGGCTTGGCCGGACCGCTCGGGGCGGCCGGGGCCGGCGGTTCGTGCGGCTTGACGACCGATGGTTTCGGCGCGGGTTTGGCACCGGAGCCGTGCGATGCCACCGGTCCCGGCGGCGTTTTGGGGGCATCCGGCTTCGACAGCAGCGCGGCAATGGCGTACGTGACGCCGGCCCCGACCACTAGCAGGACCGCCCCGGCGACGGCGGGAATGAGCCAGCGCGGCCGGCCGCCGCGCGTGGTCCCCAACCG